>DASSJW010000241.1:0-10362 GCA_035690995.1 Xanthobacteraceae bacterium | reverse complement strand
TAATCTTTGCGCGGTCGCGGACGCTGGGGCTCGGGAGGGCATCGGTTAGGGAAAGTTGCTTGATTGCATTATGTCCTGAGGTTTGGTCGGTACCGGAGTTTGCGCAGCCCGTCGTCGTCGACCGAAGCCGCACCGTATCCGCCGAAGTCCATGCGCTTGTCACGGGAGTACGTAATGAATGTCGTCGAAGCCAACGGCGCGAAGATTCCAGCCATCGGCCTGGGCACCATGACCCTGCAAGGCGAAGTCTGTGTCGGAGCGGTCAAGACCGCCTTGCAGCTCGGCTACCGCCATGTCGATACCGCCGAGCGATACAACAACGAAGCCGCGGTGGGTGAGGGCTTGCATCAGGGGTTGCGCGACGCCGGTCTCCGGCGAGAGGACGTGTTCGTCACCACCAAGGTCTATCACGACAAGCTCGCAGCCGATGATTTCCAGCGCTCGTTCGATGAAAGCCTCACCAAGCTGAAGCTGCCCTGGGTCGATCTGCTCCTCATCCACTGGCCGAATCCGAAAATTCCTCTGGCGGAGACTCTCGCCGTCCTCTGCAAGGCCAAACGCGACGGGCGCGCGAAACATGTCGGGGTCGCGAATTTCACCACCGCCCTGCTGGAAGAGGCGGTCAGGCTGGCCGACGAGCCGCTGGTGACCAACCAGATCGAGGTCCATCCTTTTCTCGACCAGGGCAAGGTGCTTGCTGCCTGCCGCAGCCACGGCCTTGCGGTGACGGCGTATTGTCCGCTGGCGCGCGGCAAGATTGCGGGCAACGAAACGCTCGAGCGTATCGGCCGGGCGCACGGCAAGAGCGCATCGCAGATCGCGCTGCGCTATCTCGTGCAGCAGGGGATCATCCCGATTCCGCGCACCGCCAATCCCGCCCATCTCGCCGCCAATCTCGCAATCTTCGATTTCAGTTTGACCGACGACGAAATGGCGGAGGTCGACGGCCTGAGGCAGCCCGGTACGCGCGTGGTCAATCCACCGCACGCGCCCAAATGGGACGATTGAGGACCCGCGATGATGGTGGCTGCGATCAAGGCCGGCATCCTGGCGTGCGCGGCGCTGATGCTGGCCCCGAGCGCGAGCCGGTGCGAGACCGCCAAGCCCGATGCGGCCGATTCTGCCGCCATACAGTCCTGCATCAAGTCCGCGAGCGGCGGGTCGCGGGAGCGCGAGCGCTGCATCGGGATCATTGCCGACCCTTGCGCCGAGCAGCCGGACGCGCAATCGACCGCCGGACAGGTCGCGTGCGCGGCGCGCGAGTTCGCGGCCTGGGACGACATCCTGAACGAGACCTATCGCCGCCTGCGCGATGGCCTCGATGCGCGACAGAAGATCAAGCTGCGTGTCATGCAGCGCGCGTGGATCGAATCCCGCGAGCGCAGCTGCGCGTTCTATTGGGACTTTTTCCGCGGCACCATGGCCTCGCCCATGAGCGCCTTCTGCAACAACCGCGAGACCGCGCGCCGGGCGCTATTTCTGCTCGGCTTTCTCGACAATGCCGAAGGCAGGTGACGCTCGAATGAACTCCGTCGTCGAAACGCCCGGGGTCAAAACCGAAGAAACGCAGGACCGAATCGTCGAAGCCCATGGCGCCCGCATCCCGGTGATCGGTCTCGGCACCTGGGACCTGCGCGGGCGCAGTTGCGCGCGACTGGTCGAGCAGGCATTGCGCCTCGGCTATCGCCACGTCGACACCGCGGAGATGTATGACAACGAGCGCGAGGTCGGCGAGGGCCTGCGCGCTTCCGGCATCGCGCGCGACCAGGTATTCATCACCACGAAAGTGTGGCCGTCGCACTTCGCCCCGCGCGAACTCGAGCGCGCGGCCAAGGAGAGCCTGGCGCGGCTACGGCTCGCAGAGGTCGATCTCTTGCTGCTGCACTGGCCGAATCCCCAAATCCCGTTGCGCGAGACGCTCAGTGCGCTTTGCAGGGTCAAGCGCACGGGACTTGCGCGGCATATCGGCGTTTCGAATTTTACCGTCGCCCTGATCGACGAAGCGGTGCGGCTGGCGGACGAGCCCCTGGTCTGCGATCAGATCGAGGTGCATCCATTCATCGATCAGTCGAAGGTCGTTGCCGCCTGTCGGCGGCAGGGCATGGCGACCGTCGCTTACAGCCCCGTGGCTCGCGGCGGCGTGCAGCGCGACAAGGTGCTCGCCCGCATCGCAAAGGCGCACGGGAAGAGCGCCGCGCAGGTGAGCCTGCGCTTCCTGGTGCAGCGGGGCATCGTCGTCATCCCCCGCACCAGCCGGGTCGAACGGCTGTCGGAAAATTTCGCGATCTTCGACTTTGCGCTGTCCGAGGGCGAAATGGCAGAGATCGCGGGGCTGGCCCGTCGCGATGGGCGTATCGTCGATTACGCCTATGCCGGCGCGCCGAACTGGGATTGACGGCGGTGGAAATCACAGCGCGATTGCAATTCATTCGGCGCCTGGCCGGCCTGGTGCTGCTTGGGACGCTGGCACCTGGCTCCTTCGGCGGCGGCCCCTTCGGCGGGGCGACCGCGGCCTTGGCGGAGACCGCCCGGCTGCCGGCGCGCGCCAAGCCGGTGATACGCGAACAAGCCTTGCCGCGGCCGCGTCCGAGCAGCGCTGCGGAACCCGAGATCGGTGCGGTTCCGGTGGCACAAGAGGTCGAACTCCCGCCCGGCTTCCGCGAACTCGCCCGGCAGTCGGGCGAGCCGCAGATTCCCGGCCTCACGATCGTCTACCTGCACCCCCTCGGCTTGCCCGCGGACGCCGGGCATTGGCGCAATATCATTGTGCATCAGACTGAAGGACCGGCGGGGTCGGCCAAGAGCATGGCATTGGCGCAGTCGAAAAATCCCACCAAACGTGGCGTGACCGTGTGGGTGGAGACGGACGGCACGGTGTACTGGTCGACCGCGGAGACCGTGATCCCGACCCACGGCGACGGCGCCAACAGGAACGACAACAAGTATCTCGACAATGCCAAGACCTATCACGCGGTCATCAAGACAAATTCGATCGGCGTCGAATTCGTCGGCAACTACCCGGATGTTGCAAGGCCGGCGACGCGCGGACAGTCACGGGCCTGGTTGCTGCTGGTGCGGTTCCTTCAGGAACGCTACGACATCCCCGCCGAGAACATCTACGCCCACAACTGGATCGACTACAAGGATCGGCGCTATTGCGAAGGCTGCGATCTGGCCGCGCTCGCGCGCAAGCTCGCCTATGAGCCTGGCAAGCGAGTAAGTGGCGAATAGCGAAACGTGAATAGCGAATGGCAAATGGCGAATAGCGAATAGGGACGTCGGACCCGCCTGGCGTCCAATCGCTGCTCGCCACTCGCTGCTCACCACTCGCCATTCGCACAGCTCTGGAGCCTCGATCGTGAGCTCAATGGACCCTGACAGCGCGCTGGTCCTGTTCTCCGGAGGACAGGACTCGACCGTTTGTCTCGCCTGGGCGCTCGAGCGCTTCGCTCGCGTCGAGACCGTCGGCTTCGATTATGACCAGCGCCATCGTGCCGAGCTCGAAGCACGCCAGCGCGTGCGTCAGCGCATGCGGGCGATGCGCGCGGCGTGGGCCGCTTGCCTCGGCGAAGATCATGTCGTGCGCCTCGATGCGCTGGCAGCCGTTTCCGAGACCGCGCTCACCCGCGCGGTCGCAATCGAGATCGGCGAGAACGGGTTGCCGACGACGTTCGTCCCGGGACGCAATCTCGTCTTTTTCGCCTTCGCAGGCGCGCTGGCGTATCGTCGCGGCACGAGGCATCTCGTCGCCGGCATGTGCGAGACCGACTTTTCCGGCTATCCCGACTGCCGCGACGACACCATCAAGGCCATGCAGCTCGCGCTCAATCTCGGGATGGACCGCCGCTTCGTGATCCATACGCCGCTGATGTGGATCGACAAGGCCGCAACCTTCGCGCTCGGGCAGGAGATCGGCGGCGATGCTTTCCTCGACGTGCTGGTCGAGGACACCCACACCTGCTATCTCGGCGACCGCTCGCGCCGGCACGAATGGGGTTACGGCTGCGGGCAATGCCCGGCCTGCCGCTTGCGGGCCGACGGTTTTGCCAAATGGAAATCCGCACGATGATGACGGCCGAGATCAGACGCAGGGGAGAGGGACTCGTGTTTCTCCTGCTGTTCGCACTCACCATTCCGGTGGCCAATTGGCTGATCGGGCATGCCGGGACCGTGTGTCCGCCGCGCGGGCCATGTCTCGTTCCGGTGGCGCCGGGGCTGATGGCGCCCTCGGGCGTGCTGATGGCGGGCATCGCCCTGGTGTTGCGAGATCTGGTCCAGCGCCGGCTCGGGGTCACGGCTTCGTCGCTTGCAATTCTCGCCGGCGCGGCGCTTTCGGCGTTGCTGGCGCCGCCGGCGCTGGTGATCGCATCGGCGGTTGCGTTCCTGCTGTCTGAATTCGCCGACCTCGCGGTCTACACCCCGCTCGCCCGGCGCGGGCTGGTCCTCGCCGTAGTGGCCTCGGGGATGGCGGGGCTGGTCGTTGATTCCATCGTGTTCCTGTGGCTTGCCTTCGGTTCGCTCGACTTCCTGCCCGGCCAGATCGTCGGGAAGGCCTGGATGGTGCTGGCGTCGATTCCGTTCGTGGCGTGGTTGCGCCGACGCGATGTGCGTCTCGGCATCCTGCCGGTCTGAAATGGTCGGCTCCAACCAAGCTGCTCAAGACGTTCGCTGAAAACTTTACGCGAGACTTGCCGAGAGGATTGCCATGAGTGCGGCCCTTTACGACACCCTCCGCGCGATCACCACCGCGACCATCACGACGATGCTGTTGAAGAAGGGCATCCGACGCTGCTGGATGCACGGGCCCAAGCCGCTCGTTGCCGACGGCACGCGTCTCGTGGGCCCCGCGTTCACGCTGCGCTTCGTGCCGGTGCGCGAGGACCTCGCCACGCCGGAAAGCTGGGCGAAGCCGATCTCGACGAGAGGGGCGATCGAAGAAATGCCGGAGGGTTGCATCGCGGTTGCCGATGCGATGGGCATCGCCTCGGCCGGTATCTTCGGCGACATCCTGACCATGCGCATGATGAAGCGCAACGTCACCGCGCTGGTGACCGACGGCGTCGTTCGTGACAAGGCCGGAGTCGTCGCGTCCAAGCTGCCGGTGTGGTGCGCGGGGGTCGCGGCGCCGGCCTCGGTCAACGGCCTGACCTTCGTCGGCTGGCAGGAGCCGATCGGTTGCGGCGGCTGCGCGATCTTTCCAGGCGACGTCATCGTCTGCGACGACGACGGCGCGGTGGTGATCCCGCAGGACCTGGTGGCCTTCGTCGCCGAGGAGGGCGCCGAGCACGAGCGCATGGAGAGCTGGATCGTGAGCGAGGTCGAGCGCGGCGCCAAGCTGCCCGGCCTCTATCCCATGAACGAAGCGGCGAAGGCGCGCTATGCGGCGTGGAAGAAGAAGTAGGGAATTAAGCGATCGCAGGAAGGCGCGCGCATGTTTTTCGTCGTCTCCAAGATTGTCGGCTTCTTCGCGATGCCGTCCAATCTGGTCATTTCGATCGGGATCCTCGGCCTCCTGCTGCTGCCGACCCGGTTCACGCGCGCCGGGCGACGGCTCGCATTCGGAAGCCTCATCCTGCTTGCAATCCTCGGCCTGTCGCCGCTCGGAAATGCGTTGATCATTCCATTGGAAGAGCGCTTTCCGGCCTGGAATCCCGCGGGTGGCCCGCCGTCGGGAATCGTCGTGCTCGGGGGGTCGCTGTCACCGCACGTCTCGGCGGCGCGCAACGTCGTGGCGCTCAACGAGGCGGCCGAACGCCTGACCGTCGCCGCCGAACTGGCGTTGCGCTATCCCCATGCCCGCATCTTGTTTTCCGGCGGCAGCGGCGCGTTGATCTTCGGCGAGGGCGCCGAGGCCGAATTCGCGGTGCGCGTGTTCGAGAGTTTCGGCATTCCACGCGGGCGGGTCATTCTCGAGGACCGCTCACGCAATACGCTCGAGAACGCAATTCTCTCAAAGGATCTCGCGCGGCCCCAGCCGGGTGAACGCTGGCTGCTGGTGACGTCGGCCTATCACATGGCGCGGGCGATCGGCATCTTTCGCAAGGCCGGTTTCGACGTCGAACCTTATCCCGTCGACTGGCGCACGAGCGGGAACGAGGATGCCCTGCGCCCATTCCCGACGGTGGGCGACGGTCTGCGACGCACCGACACCGCGGTGCGCGAATGGGTCGGCCTGTTGGCGTATTGGCTCATGGGGATGAGTTCGGCGCTGTTTCCGGGTCCGGTGGCCGACAGGAGCTGAAAAGGTCACCCTCGTCCCGCGTGCAATGGTGGAGCAAACCATGCCACAAGACATCACCATCCACGTCCAGACCTTGGTCGAAGCGGCCGAGCGCGTCATCGAGACCTTGTCCACGCGTGACGCGCTCGCGCTCCATGGCCGCGACGACGTCGTCTTCGTCGATCTGCGCGACATCCGTGAGCTCCACCGCGAGGGCAGGGTGCCTGGCGCCTTCCATTGTCCGCGCGGCATGCTGGAATTCTGGATCGATCCGCAGAGCAAATATCACAAGCCGATCTTCGCCGCGGACAAGCGCTTCGTATTCTTTTGCGCGGCCGGGCAGCGCTCGGCGCTGGCGGCGGAAACCGCGCAGCGGATGGGCTTGAAACCGGTGGCGCATATCGCCGGCGGCTTCGGTGCCTGGAAGGCCGCCGGCGGACCGGTCGAGGCGTCGGACGACGCGCGGAAGTCGTGAAGGTGCAGCGATGACGATGAAGCTCATCATCGGCAACAAGAACTATTCGTCGTGGTCGTTCCGGCCGTGGATCGCGATGAAGGTCGCCGGCATCGCCTTTGAGGAAGAGGTGGTCTCGCTCAATGCCGAAGACTTCAAGCAGCGGGTGCGGGGCATCTCGGGCACCGGCAAGGTGCCGGCGCTCGCCGACGGCGGCATTCGGGTCTGGGAATCGCTGGCGATCCTCGAATATCTCGCGGAAAGGTTTCCGGCTGCGCGGCTGTGGCCGGCCGACCCGGCTGCGCGCGCGCTCGCGCGCGCGATCTCATCGGAGATGCATGCGGGTTTTGTACCGCTGCGCCGCCATCTGCCCATGAACATGTGGCGGCCGGTCGTGCGCCGCGACCTGACCCCTGAGGTGGCGGCGAATGTCGCGCGCATCGACGCCATTTGGACAGATTGTCGCACGCGCTACGGCGGCGGCGGTGCCTTCCTGTTCGGCGCCTTCGGAGCCGCCGACGCCATGTACGCGCCGGTCGTCTCCCGCTTCCACACCTACGCGGTCGAGGTCGGCGCGGTCGCCGGCGCTTACATGGAGGCGGTAATGGCGTTGCCGGCCTGGCGCGAATGGCGCGCGGCGGCATTGGTCGAGCCCTGGGTGCTGCCGGAGGACGAGGTGGACTGGCCGACCGTTATGCGCGTATGACTGGCGTCGCGCCCGCTGCCGTCTTCGCACCTGCGGCAGCGATAACCAAAAAATGCCGAGGACGTGTATTGATTCCGGCTCGGGGACGAAGGAAATACACGCCAATCCTGTAGCACCCTCTGGTCATTCGGTGCCGCCGGGAGGGGTCATTTAAATCGCGGGTTTACCTGCCTTACCGCCTGGAGCTGTCATCATGCGATATCGTCTTATCGCTCTGTGTTCGGCTGTGCTTTCGGCCGTTGCCCTCTTCTGCATTGCAGCAAACGCAGAAGAAGCCAAGAACGACGTGAAGGGGCTTTTTCTGCTGACCGACTACCCGGCGGTTACCCTGCGCCCGGGCACCACCTCCTCGATCAATCTCAAGCTCCAGAACTATGGACTTCCGCCCGAACGGCTGGCGCTCTCCGTCGCCGGCGTGCCCGCAGGCTGGACCGTGACCCTCATCGGCAATGGCCAGCCGGTCGCGGCGGCGCTGCCGGCGACCAATGCCAGCGTCTCGCTCGAGCTTCGCGTCGACGTGCCAAAAGATGCTCCAATCGGCACCACCAACCTCACGGTCAACGCCAAGGGCGCGGCCACCGACGCCTCGCTCCCGGTCGCCGTCACGCTCGCGACCGACCTGCCGGCGAAGCTCACGCTCACGCCGCAGCTGCCCGAACTGCGCGGCACCTCGAAGTCGAACTTCGAGTTTCAGCTCGCCATCAAGAACGAGAGCGGCAAGAAGGTCCTGGTGAGCCTGTCGGCGCAGGCGCCGCAGAACTTCGATGCCACCTTTACCGAGCAGTACGGCAGCCAGGAACTCAATGCGCTCCCGCTCGATCCCGGCCAGTCCAAGGACGTCAAGCTGAAGGTGCGCCCCCCCAACACGGTCGCCGCCGGGAAGTACAAGGTGACGGCAAAGGTAACGGCCGATGATGCGACCGCGACGTCGGACCTCTCCGTCGACATCACCGGCCAACCCAAGATCGACATTGCCGGCCGTGAAGGCGTCCTCAGCGCCAAGGCTTCGGCCGGCCAGGAAGCGTCGATTCCGGTCATCCTCACCAATTCCGGCACGGCGCCGGCCGAGCAGATCGAGCTGTCGGGCACCGTGCCCACCGGATGGAAAGTCAGTTTCGAGCCCAAGACCGTCGATCGGATCGCTCCCAATGAAAACAAGGAGGTGCAGGCCCTCGTTACGCCCGCGCCCAAGGCCGTGGCCGGCGACTACGTCACCACCGTGCGGGCGGCGGCACGCGGCGAGTCGGCCTCCCAGTCGTTCCGGGTGGCGGTCACGACATCCACGCTGTGGGGCATCGTCGGTATCGCGCTCATCGGCGGCGCGCTGCTGGTCATGATCGGCGCCGTGGTGTGGTTCGGTCGCCGATGAGCGAGAATGTCATCGAGGTACAAGACCTCACCAAGCGCTACAACGGGACCGCCGTCGTCAAGGGCATCTCGTTTTCGGTGGCGCGCGGAGAGATTTTCGGATTGCTCGGTCCGAACGGCGCAGGCAAGACCACGACCATCCTGATGTTGCTCGGCCTGAGCGACATCTCGAGCGGGCAGGCGCGCATGCTCGGCTATGACCCGGCGCGTGAGCCCCTCGCCGTGAAGCGCCGGGTCGGTTATCTGCCCGATCAGGTCGGCTTCTACGACAACCTGACCGCCGCCGAGAATCTGCGCTACGCCGCGCGGCTCATGGGAATCGAGCGTGGCGAGCGCGAGGACAAGATCGCCGCCTCGCTGGCGCATGTCGGACTCGCCGACGTGACGGACAAACGCGTCGGGACCTTCTCGCGTGGCATGCGCCAGCGTCTCGGGCTGGCCGAGATCCTGATCAAGGAAGCGCAGATCGCCATTCTCGACGAACCGACGTCGGGTCTCGATCCGCAGGCGACCGTCGAACTGCTCAACATCATCCGCGAGCTCAAACATCGCGGCGTCAGCGTGCTGCTGTCGTCACACCTGCTCGAGCGGGTGCAGAGCGTTTGCGATCGCGTCGCCCTGTTCAATCAGGGCAACATTGCCCTCATCGGCAGCGTGCCGGACCTCGGCCGTCAGGTGCTCGGCGGCGGTTTCCGCGTGGAGGTGGAAGCCGAGGGGCAGGGGCTCGCCGAACGCATCGCCGCAATTCCGGGCGTGCAACGGGTCGAAGCGGCGGGAGCAAGGCGTCTCCTGCTTTTTGCCGACCGCGATGTGCGGCCGGAAGCAGCGGCTGCGGTTGTAGCGGCCGGCGGGCGCCTCCTGCGCCTTTCGGTCGAGGAACCGAGCCTCGAAGCGATCTATACGCGCTACTTCCAAACCCACGCAGGAGAGCGTCATGCGGCGTGAAGGCTCGGCCTTGCACGGCTTCGGCGTCGTCACCCTGAAAGAGGTGGCGGACCACTTCACCAGCATTCTCGTGGTGGTGCTCGTCGTTCTGGTGGTGGCGACCGCCGTGGCCGTCGTGCGCGGGGCGGTCGACCAGATCAAGGAGATCACGGCCGAAGATCCGTTCCTGTTCCTGCGGCTGTTCACGCGTGGCGGTCCGCTGCCGCTGGTCGCGTTGCTGTCCTTCCTGGTGCCGTTGATGGCCATCGGGCTCGGCTTCGACGCGGTGAACGGCGAGCACAACCGGCGCACGCTCTCGCGCATCCTGTCGCAGCCCATCTATCGCGACGCGCTGTTGTTCGGGAAATTCGTTGCCGGGCTGTTCACACTGTCGATCAGCCTCATCGTGCTCTGGCTGCTGGTGATCGGCTTTGGATTGGTCGGTCTCGGCGTTCCCCCGAACTCCGAGGAAATGGCGCGCGCACTGGTCCTGCTGGTGGTCACGATCGCTTATGGCGGGTTCTGGTTCGCGCTCGCGCTGCTGTTTTCGATCGTGTTCCGCTCGGCAGCCACGGCCGCGCTGGTCTCACTCGGGGTGTGGCTGTTCCTGACCATTCTCTGGCCGCTGTTCTCGCCGGCATTGGCGGATGCGGTGACCACCGCCGGTGACGTGCTGGGAGTGCTCGATAC
>DASSJW010000240.1:0-3051 GCA_035690995.1 Xanthobacteraceae bacterium | reverse complement strand
GGCCGGGATCCGGCCCGCCTGCCGTCGTCATTCTTCACAATGTCAAACAGCCCGCTGCGCGGCTTGCGCCGCGCAGCCTCTCTCGTTCCCGCGGCGCATGTTCTGCGTCCGGGTTGTCACGTTCGCTTTGTCTCCTCGCATCTCCGTCGCCTTCGCCGACCTCTGGGCGGGCTTGCGCCCGAAACCTTGGTCATGATCAGCTCCGACCCCCGAACCGAGGGGCCGGCGGAGCGCCGGGAGGCGCACTACCTTAGACTTTGTCGCGCCGGTAAGACGCGACGCCACGCTTGCGAGGCGTAGCCGTCCCGCGCAACCGGGACGCCGCCTCTCGGCGCTCCACCGTGGCGTTTGCCCGAGGCCCGCTGCGTCTCCGGCATTGCCGGAGCCGGGGCAAGGCTGGCTCGCCGGCCATTGTTCATGGGCGGCTGCGAGCGCCGGGCGCGTTCCATCCGCGGTTACGAGCCGCGAACCGGACGCCACATCCCCGCTCCGCCTGCTGGATCGTCTCCGGAAGACGCCCCTCACGAGCGAGGATGGGAATCTCTTACTATAAATTCGTTATGAAGTCAATAAATAAATGCAAATCGTAGTCGAAAAGGGGGCAGCGGCAGCAGCAGCAGCAGCAGCCCGGATCGAGGACGACAGATCGGCAACATCAAAATAGAATACGCTTCGGATCCAGTAGGATTAGGGCCGAGACGCTTTTGGCCGATGATTGTGTGGTGCTCGCTCAGAGCGTGCTGCCACTCCCGAGCCGAACTTGCGACCGCGACGGGCGCGCTGTTGATGGTTCAGCGCCGGCAACCTCTTGACCATACGGCGCAAGAGCCCATCGTGTGACCTCGCTTAAGGCACTTGCAGGCCGCCTGACTCACCGGACTCAGCTCGGCTGCGGCTTGGCTGATAACCGCAGAGCTCGCGGGCGCTGCCAGAGTGGGCGCTGTGCCCACAAAGGTGAGACCAGCCGCCACAAGCATTCCAATCAGGATCGATCGCATCGATTTCCTCCTTCCCAGTCACCCGCACAGGGCAGCTTAGCGAGGACATGCGCTTCTTCAATCCCCAAGTTCGCATATTATGGAATTTCGAATTGCGCACCCAGCGGATTTCCCAACGTTGTCCGCCCCATTGCTCCTCCGCCTCCCGCCTTCCTTGGCCGCACCGCGGCGGCCCGGAGCATCTGCGCTGGTTTTGGTCGTTTGCCGTTCAGGGTCCGATGACTCGTTCGGATCGCGTCGCGACCTTTGAGGAAGCCAAGGCGCAGTTTCAGAAAGCCGGGAAGCATGGAAAGCTTGGGCGAAGATGGAAGAGATGGATGACCCGACTTGAACAGCGGCGCCGTTGCGTTCGTGTTCATGGCCGCCATGGTCGTCGTCGCCCTGGCTGTAGCGGTGTGGGGTTGGTTCTAAACGGCCCTGAATCGCGCTACAATCTGTCTAAATGGCGGCGGAGCAAGTAGGATGCTTGCTGGAATAATATTCAGGATTGAGCGCGCACTTGGCAAAGAGCGGTTGAGAAACGAGCGCGATGCCGCTCGCTACGAGCGCAACGAACATTTGCGGGAGCGTGACGAGTATCATCGCCAGCTGGACATTGCTTTAGGGGAGCGTAACGAGTGCCGGCGCCAGCTGGACATTGCTTTAGGGGAGTGTAACGAGTGCCGGGGGCGGCTGGAAGAAATTGAGCGCGAGCGGACGCGGCATAGAAGTTACGATTTGGTTTCGGCGCTAGCCAATGCATTGGCAAGCATGACGGTGCAACGCGACGATTTGCGTCGAGAGCGCGACGAGATCAAACGGGAACTGGCAAGTCTGACCAGTCGAGTCATCGACCCGGACGCTCCGTCTCAGGGCGATGACGTCCATGATGCTAAATCGTTGTAGAGATGGCTCTAACGAACGGCCCGAAGGCGCCTGCCGAGGTGCTCGATTAATCCAAGCTGTCGCGCCTTCTGCCGCACCTCGTCCTCGTCCCTGCATAACACACCGCGGTGCGGCGGGAGACCGCTGCACTGCGGGATTCGATCCGGCAAATGTCGGCTCGGGGTCGTTTGCGCGAGTTCGCGCGAAACACATGTATGTCCGCTCATTGCGGCCGCCGAGAGCCTCGGGTCCGAAGCACATGCATTTTTTGCTCGACAACGTTACACGAATCTTGTAGACAAAATCCATCATTGATAATTGCGGGTTGATCACCGGCTGCCGAACGTCACTCGGCCGCCGGCAAACTATTGTCCTGAGACTGGTTTGACGGCTGATCGAGCATCGTGAGCGCACCAGGATCGGGGCAACCGCATGACGGCTCAAATCTCTGACCACGAATATTGATCGTTGCACCGCTGATCCAGCGGGATAACGGGGTCGCGCCAATCTGACGGTCTGACGGACCGCAGGTGGGCGCAAGACCGCGCGACGAGGACGCGCGCCCGGAAACTATGACCGAAGCTGAACCTGGTTGGCGCCTCGGCGCAACCCGGGCCGGCCGCGGCGTCCCGCGATAGCGGCGACGCGAACATATCGAACGAGCACCACCGCACCCGCCTCCGGACCGCACGGTCCGGCGCGCGGGTGCAGTTATTTTGGGAGGACGACATCGATGCCTGACTTGGAATCATCGCGCAGCGCGCCGAACTACGGCAACAGCCCGGGCTCGCATCACGGGTACGACCCGACTCAGCCGCGGGTGCCGTCGGGACACAGCGACGGCGGACAATGGACGAAGACGCCGGCGGGCGGCGCTCGCACGATCGCGCGCCGCGAGGCGGTCGTCGACCACAGCAAGCAGGAAAGCTGGGGCTCCTACGTCGACGGCTACCGCCCCGACGGCTCGCTCGCCGAGCAGCGCGTGTTCAATCGCGACGGCAGCCGGATCGTCTCCGAGTTCAAGCCGCCCGACGGTCCCGGAGACTGGGACGAGCGCCACACCGTCGTGCTTTCCGACGGGACCAAGTTCACGTTCGAGAACAGCGACAATGTGCAGCGGATCTTCGACGGCGAAGGCGGCGTGATCAGCGCCACGGAGTGGACCGAGGAAGGTCTGCGGCCGCTGCCG
>DASSJW010000239.1:0-13819 GCA_035690995.1 Xanthobacteraceae bacterium | reverse complement strand
GCACGGCCGGCTATTGCGGCTGCGGTGCCTGCTCGCGGCACACCTGGCTCTCGCCGCGCATGGGCGACCACCAGCCGCCGCATTTATCGCAGCCGGCCAGCGTGACGCCGAGCAGGGCCATGCAGATGATACGCCGGGCCTTTATGCCGCCAGTGGTCGCGCGCCGGTCGGCTTTCGGGTCTGCTGACATGACAAGTTGCGCTCGGCGCCTCGATCTCAAACCATTGGTCGAGATCATCCTACCGCAGATTTCCTAACGGATTTCCGGCGGATGTGAGGCCACCCTCGCGGGCACTGCCACCGGCTCGGAACGAAACACCGGTTTCCAGAATCCCGCGCTCCAGCCGGCGATCGCCCAATAGGCCAACCCGCCGGCCAGCCCCGCGGCAATCACCGGAAGCGGCTCATTGAGCGGGATCCGGCTGTCGTCGACGTAGCCGAACAGGCTCCATCCGATCCAGGCCGAGACCGCGCCGTTACCGGCGTGGAAAATCCAGGAGCGGATGGCGAAGGTCTCCGAAATGAGCACCCCGATGGCGGCCGGGAGCCACATCACGCTGAGCAGCATCACCAGCAGGACCGGGGCGGCAAACACGAAGCCGAACACCGCGAATGGCTGCGCATCGGGATCGGCGGCGGCAACTCCGAGCTTCCATGAACCGAACACGATCACCAGCGTGCCGATCACCACCCCGACGAAATAGCCAAGCGGCACCAGCAGGATCCGCAGCAGCAGCCGGCCGAGGCTGTCCATGCGCGGATCAGTCCGTCATCGCCATGGCGCGCAAGGCGAGGCGCTCACGCGCGGAAAGTTTTTCCGTCGCGCTCTTGAGCTGGCCGCAGGCGGCGAGGATGTCGCGCCCGCGCGGCGTGCGCACCGGCGAGGCGTAGCCGGCATTGAAGATGATTTCAGAGAACTTCTCGATCTGCGCCCAGTCGGAGCACTCGTACGCAGTGCCGGGCCAGGGATTGAACGGAATGAGGTTGATCTTTGCCGGGATGCCCTTGAGCAGCCTGACCAGCGCCTTGGCGTCGGCGAGCGAATCGTTGACGCCCTTGAGCATCACATATTCGAACGTGATGCGCCGCGCGTTGGAAGCGCCGGGATAAGCGCGACAGGCTTCGAGCAGTTCGCTGATCGGATATTTGCGGTTGAGCGGCACGAGCTCGTTGCGCAACTCGTCACGTACCGCATGCAGCGACACCGCCAGCATGCAGCCGATCTCGGCGCCGGCGCGCGCCATGTTCGGCACCACGCCCGACGTCGACAGCGTGATGCGGCGCTTGGAAATGGCGATCCCCTCCCCGTCCGCCACGATCAGGAGGGCATCGCGCACCGCCTCGAAATTATAAAGCGGCTCGCCCATGCCCATCATCACGATATTGGAAACCAGGCGATCGCCGTCACCCTTCTCGCCGCGCGCGCCCACCCAATCCGCCAGGCGATCGCGCGCGACCATGACCTGGCCGACGATTTCACCGGGCGTGAGATTGCGCACCAGACGCTGCGTGCCGGTGTGACAGAAGGAGCAGGTGAGGGTGCAGCCGACTTGACTCGAGACGCAAAGGGTTCCCCGCCCGGCCTCGGGAATGTAGACGCATTCGACCTCGTGCGGGCGCTCGCCGGCATGTTCCCCGGGCAGCCGCAGGAGCCATTTGCGCGTGCCGTCGACCGAGACCTGCTCGGCCACGACTTCCGGCCGCGCCAGAGTGAAATGTTGGTCGAGCACCGCGCGCAGGTCTTTCGACACGCTGGTCATCTCGTCGAAACGGGTGGCGCCGCGCACATAGAGCCAGTGCCAGATCTGCTGCGCGCGCATCTTGCCCTGCGCCGCTGGCACGCCGATGGTGCCGAGCGCGGCCACCAGTTGCGCGCGCGACAACCCCACGAGCGAGGGCTTTTCCGGCGGCACATAGCGCTCGAGCGGCGTCTTTTCGACGAAGCCCGCGGTTGCCGGCCGCGGCCTGGCTGAAAGGGTTTGAAGCGGTTCGGTCATCCACAAGGCCCGTACTTTGCTGCCTTGTAGCATAGATGGGGTGCCGAGGCTGCCGGCGATAGATTGGCCGCAACAGGCGTCCGGCGGCGTCATCGTACAAGGCTTCGGGCGATCTCAGGTCAATCGTTCGATCAATGCCATCGCCGCGGCCGGGGCGCGGACCTTGGCGCCCGAGATCATGTAGATGAAAACGTCCCGCTTCGCCCGGGCCGGCGACGGCGGCGCGATGGTGGCGAGATCATCCGGCGTCCCGCCTTCGGCGAAGGTCTGCGCCCGCTTCGCCCAGGCGTCGAGCGCGCGCGGCGGATAGCCTGCCTTCTCCTTCTCCGAGGTGCGCTGCAGGCGGGCATATACGAAATCGCCCGTGACATCGGCGATCACCGGATGCTTGTCGGATTCCACCAGGACCGGCGCAACCGAGAACTTGCGCAGCAGCGCGATGAACCCCGGCACCAGAAAGCTCTCGTGCCGGACCTCGACGGCGTGGCGGATGGGCTTGCCGTCGACGCGCTGCGGCAGCAGCGCGAGAAAGGCGGCAAAATCGTCCGGCTCGAATTTCTTGCCGGGATGAAACTGCCAGAGAATCGGCCCGAGCTTTCCCTTCAATTCCGCGACGCCGCTGCCAAAAAATCGCTCGATCGACTCGCCGGCTTCGGCCAGCACGCGGCGATGCGTAGTGAAGCGCGGGCCCTTGAGCGAGAACACGAAGTCATCCGGCGTCTCGGCGGCCCATTTGCGAAAACTCTCCGGCTTCTGCGTGCTGTAGAAGGTGCCGTTGATCTCGATCGCGGTCAGCTTGCGGCTGGCATATTCGAGTTCGCGCGCCTGCGGCAGCCCCTCGGGATAGAACGCCCCGCGCCATGGCTTGAACACCCATCCGCCGATGCCCACCCGGATCATCGATCACTCCACCACGCGCAGCGCTTCGACTTTGGACGCATCTATGATTTGAACGGTATTATTTGAACAGGCCCGCCAGATCCTTCGCGCCTGGCAATCTGGTCTCTTCGTCCATCTTGGCATTGGTCGCGGCCAAAAGCTTTGCAACGACGTTGTTGCGGCTGGCGACCGGGTTGCGCGCGTAGCCTCCTGGTTGGAAGAAATTCGCCGTGGGCACGCGCTCGCGCCATGTCGACGGCATCCTGATCATATCGATACCGTTGCCGTCCCCCGTCAGGTTCATCATCTCGAGCTCTGCCGCGGTCAAAGTCGCCTGGTGCCCTTGCTTGCGCGCAAACACGACGGAGTCGAGGAGCTTCTGCGTTTGCAGCAGGGGACCGACATCGAGATCGAGATTCAGCGCATGGATGGCCAGGCCCTTCGACGTGTTCGCCAATCTGTCATGCGCGCTCCAACTGTCCGGCACGGTGCGGCTGAAAGCGATCATGGCCTTGAGCACGGCGATCTTTCTCTGCAGCGCCTCCCTGGCATCGCCGGTCAATCCCGCCGCCTTCGCCTGCAGCGCCCTGATGAACTGATCTCCCTTCTCCGCCAGGAGCTCGACGCTGTTGGTGGACAGCAGCTGGTTGTAGCCGAGCGCGGTGGAAATCGCCTGCGCCCCCGGTCGCGGGTATTCCAATCCCGCCTGCACATCGTACTTGCCGTTGCCGCTCGATTCGAACGCGTAGATCCGAACAGCTTGTTCCCGGGTAATGCCGGCAGCGGCAGCAACCCGGGCGTAAGCGCGTTTATACTCGATCTCGCTTTGCGGCTGGTGCGGAACAAATCTGAATTCCTGCGCCGCCGCCTCCAGCAAGTCGGCCACGACGGGCACGTATTTCCGCGGCGGCGGCTCCTCGATCGGTGCGTACGGATCGACCGGTCGTGGCGGTCCTGCATAGACCGGCGGCTGCGTCAGGACGTAGTCGTCGATCCTGAGGTCCTGATTGCCGCGACGTTTGCCATTCCGCGACCGCCTCTGGTCCGCGACGGAGCTCCAATACGCGTCGGCTTCGGCGTCGTATTGCTGACGCGCGGCATTGTATTCCGCCACTTTTCGATTGTATTCGATCGCGGCAAATATCGACTGCGCAACGCGCATCGACGCCTTCGGATTCTCTGCAGGCTCCGCGGCGACTCCCTGCGGCAGCGACAACAACGATGCCGCGAGCAGGCACCCGCAGCTGTTTCTGATCGAATGAAGCCGCATGGCCCCCTCCAGGCGATGCTCAGCACTTCCCAACGACGCGCAGGCGAACTTCGATTGAACCGGGTGGTGCGAGGCTACGTCATCCGCACAAGACAAATGATCCAGCAATGGCCGGCAAATCTCGCCCCGTCCGCCGCCACCAGCGCGCGGCGGGCACTGACATGCCCTGCTGACGCGAGCATGACATCGAGACGTTACTCAAATCTGAGCGCTACTTGCACTCCTGCTCGATCTTGTCGAGCGCCTGCGCCAACCCCTTGAGCGAATACTGGTCGGTCGACGCCGTGCCCCGCCCCGATGTGCCCTTCACCGTAAGGTCCGCGCCCTTGCGCATGGCGTCGACCATGCGCGCCTCCTCGGCGACGTTCTTGATCCAGGCCCCATCATTCTGCGTGTACATGGCGAACTTGGCGGTGCCGACCTCGGCAGTGGCGTCAGAACTGGTCTTGAACGGATAGCCGATGATCACCGACACCTCGTTCTTTACGTTTTCAGCCGGACGGATGGAGACGAAGACATAGGACGGATCGCGCTTGCGGCCGGCGGGCTCGATCTTCGTCGTCTTGGGCTTGGCCAGCGCGAAGCAGACCTTGCTGCCGCCCGGCGAGGCGGCATAGGCACCCCAGTCGCCGTACTGGCCGAGCAAAGTGGGTTGAGCGGCGCCCGCGGGCGCCGCCGCGGTCGCGGCAGGTTTCGCCGGCTGCGCTGCCGCCGGCTTCGCCGGAGCCGGAGCGGCGGGCTTAGCAGGCTGCGCCGGCGGCGCGGCGGGTTTTGGCGGCTGCTGGGCAGCGGCGACCGATGCCAGCGACGTGGCAAGGACGAATGTGCTCGCGGCAAATCGAAATCCGGTCATCGGCCCACCTCCGTGACGGTGGCAGCAATGTGCAAATGAAGCCCCTTCACGCCATGCAATAGCTTGGGGAATTCGGCAATGTGAAGGCGAATCGCCGCTGCTTCGGCCGGCGCCAGGATATACGTGGCCCTACGTCCCCCCAAGTCTTCCCCCCAAGTCCTCCCGTGGCGGCCATGCTATAGCAGCGTCCCCTGACCCTGCGAGCAGTTCCCGTGAAAGCCATTCTCTGTCAGCGCTACGGCACCCCCGACGACCTCGTGCTCGCGGATGTGCCCGATCCGGTTGCCGGACCGGGGGAAGTGGTGGCCAGGGTCGCGGCGGTCGGCTTGAATTTTTTCGATACCCTGATCATTGCCGGCAGATACCAGACCAAGCCGCCGTTTCCGTTCTCGCCCGGCGGCGAGTTCGCCGGCGTGGTCGAGCGCGTCGGGCCGGGCGTGACCGAGTTCCAGCCGGGCGACCGCGTCATGGGCTACACCAATTTCAACGCCGCGCGCGAGCGCACCGCCGTGCCGGCGGGCCAGATCGTCAAGCTTCCGGGCGATCTCGATTTCGAGCGCGCCGCAGCCCTGACCATCACTTACGGCACCGCCTATCATGCGCTCAAGCACCGCGCCCTGATGCGCGCCGGCGAGACCCTGGCCGTGCTCGGCGCCTCGGGCGGCGTGGGGCTCGCGGCGGTCGAACTGGGCCGGATCATGGGCGCACGGGTGATCGCCTGCGCCTCCAGCGACGACAAGCTCGTGTTTGCCCGCGCACATGGTGCGCACGAGGCGGTGAACTACGACAGCGAGGACCTGCGCGCCGCGCTCAAGCGCATCGGCGGCGACCATGGCATCGATGTCGTATTCGACCCCGTGGGCGGCCGCTACAGCGAGCCGGCGGTGCGCTCGCTCGCCTGGGAGGGACGGCATCTCGTCGTGGGCTTTGCCGCCGGCGACATCCCCAAACTGCCGCTCAACCTGGTCCTGCTGAAGGGCTGCGCCATCCTCGGCGTATTTTGGGGTGCGTGGGTCCGCCGCGACCAGGAGCAGTACAAGGCCGCGATCGCGGAGCTCGCGCAGTGGTGTGCCGCGGGCAAGCTGTCGTGCCACATCCAGCAGGTCTACCCGCTCGCCGAGACGCCAGCGGCGCTGAAAGCGCTCGCCGACCGCAAGGTGATGGGCAAGCTGGTGGTCCGGGTGTGAGCTTTCGGAACGACTGCGTCGCCGGGCGGATGAAGCCGTCGGGGTTACGCTCAGTCCTCGCGAACGCCGGCAAATCCGGGTTCTGCGCCGCGGGCGACGACCCGGGCGTCGATCCTGTCTTAGGTCTTGCCGGCCTTGATCCGCTCCAGCGCGGCGCGGGCGGCGTCGCGATGCTCCGGCCGCAGGTGGCCAGCCACCATGCGCAGGGCGGTCAGCAGCACGGCGGCATCGTCGGTAAAGCCGAGGAGCGGCAGCATGTCGGGCAGGAAATCGAACGGGAGCACGAAATAGGCGAGCGCTCCGACCAGGGCCGCCCTCACCTGGAATGGCGTGGCCTGATCAAAGGCGCAGTAATAAGCCGCGAGCAGATCCTCGGCGAAGGGCAGTCGCGCGGCCACCCGGGCGGCCTTGCGCCAGAAGTCGCGGCGCACCCGTTCTTCGTTACGCGTATCCTGCTCATCAAAGCCGCCCGATCCCCATGCGGCGGCGCGCCCAAGCGGCATCGTATGCTCCCAATCGTCAATCCATGGCCGTCATCTAAATGGGCCCGGTCTCCGTGCGCTGCAAGTGAGAGGTCTCAGCGCGCCGAACCGGCCAATCGGTCCATGGCGGCGGCGAGCTCGACGTCGCGATCGGTGACGCCGCCGGCATCGTGGGTCGCGAGCGTCACCTCGACCTTGTCGTAGACGTTGAACCATTCCGGATGATGGTTGAGTTTCTCGGCGACGAGCGCCGCGCGCGTCATGAAGCCGAAGGCTTCGTTGAAGTCGCGGAAGGTGAATGTCCTGCTGATGGCATCGCGGTCCTTCGCCTCGCTCCAGCCGTCGAGCTTGGCAAATGCGGTCTTGCGGGCGCTGCCCGTCAATCTTTCAGCCATGGTTGCACCTCATGATGCGCGGATTGTGACATGAATCGCGTTTCGGCCACCACTCGCAAAGCCGGCTCAAACGCTTACCTATCAATTCGAGACCGGCGGGGTGGTTCGCGACGATCCAGCGAATGAACCGATCAGCCGCAGTCGAGATGGCGTCATCCCCGCTTTGTCCCGGAGGCCCTCATGTCCTGGTCCCTCAATATCGGCAGGATCGCCGGAACGGCGGTGCGCATCCACGTCACCTTCCTGCTGTTCCTGGGCTGGATTTTTGCCGCCAGCTGGATCGTGGGCGGTCCGGAATCGGCGTGGCAAGCACTTGCCTTCCTCGTCCTGCTGTTTGCCTGCGTGGTGGCGCACGAGTTCGGCCACATCTTCACGGCGCGGGCGTTCGGGGTGTCGACGCCGGACGTGACGCTGCTGCCGATCGGCGGCGTCGCGCGCCTGGAACGCATCCCGGAGGAGCCGTACGAGGAATTCCTGGTCGCCATCGCCGGCCCGCTGGTGAACGTCGTGATCGCCGGCGCGCTCATTCTCGTCGCCGGCGCGCATCTGAGCATGGGCGATCTCTACGCCGTCGAAAGCCCGACTTCCTCGATGATCGACCGGCTCGCCGCGGTGAATCTGTTTCTCGCCGTCTTCAACATGATCCCGGCCTTTCCCATGGACGGCGGGCGGGTGCTGCGCGCTCTGCTGGCTTCGCGGGTGGGCTACGTGCGCGCCACCGAAATCGCCGCCTTCATCGGCCAAGGGGCCGCTTTCGCGCTCGGTTTCATCGGGCTGTTCTCCAACCCGATGCTGATCTTCATTGCCATCTTCGTCTATCTCGCGGCCGCCTCCGAGGCGCACATGGTCGCCATCCGAGCGATGTCGCACGGCGTACCCGTGAGCGCGGCAATGATGACGCAGTTCGCCACGCTCACCCCGGAAGCTCACGTCGAAGAGGCGGTGCAGACGCTGCTGCGCACCAGCCAGACCGAGTTCCCCGTGGTCGACGCGGCGGGCAAGCCGGCCGGCGTCCTCGGCCGCAACGATCTCATTCGCGCCCTCAAGCAGCTCGGCCCGGCGGCCCGCGTCGTCGACGCGATGACGACCGACGTGCCGACCATCGGCCAACGCCGCTGCCTGGACGAGGCGTTCCGCCTGCTGCAGGAAAAATCGGCGCCCGCGGTCGCGGTCGTCGACGACGGCGGGCGTCTCGTCGGCCTCGTCACCGCCGAAACCATCGGTGAGATGCTGATGCTGCAGAATGCCTTGCCCAAAGGCGTGCGGCTCGGACCGTGGACGCGCGCGACCGGCGCCTGACGCCCAGCCGCTCACACCGAGATCGCGGGGGGATGGGCCTTCGGCCTTATCCACTGTCACGAAACTGTCGCATCGCCGTGTGCGTTCTGTGAGAATTCGCCGCCATTGTCGCGTCCTTCCTTGCACTGGAGGGATTCGATGATCCTGCGCAGGCCCCTGTCTCGGCGGCGGTTTCTGGCGGTGAGCGCCGCGTCGACCGCGATCTCCGCGGTCGGAGGCATCGTCAGGCCTTATCTCAGCCGGGCGGCCGATCGCCCCCTTGTCACCCACGGCATCCAGTCCGGCGACGTCACCAACGATTCCGCCGTGGTCTGGGCGCGCGCCGACCGTCCGGCCCGCATGTTGGCCGAGATCGCGACCAGCGACAGCTTCAAGACCATCCACCGCGCCGTCTTCGTCGATGCGCTGGCTGAAACCGACTTCACCGCCAACGCGTTGATCGATGGCCTGCCCGCCGGCCAGGACATCTTCTATCGCATCCGCTTCCAGGACCTCGCCTCGCCGACCATCATCGGCGAGCCGGTGACCGGCCGCTTTCGCAGCGCGCCGGCCGACCGCCGCTCCGTCTCCTTCGTCTGGTCGGGCGATACCGCCGGCCAGGGCTGGGGCATCGACGAGGCGCGCGGCGGCATGCGCACCTACGCGACCATGCTGCGCAACCGTCCGGATTTCTTCATCCATAGCGGCGACAACATCTACGCCGACGGCCCTATCGTCGCCGAAGTCAAACTGCCTGACGGTCAGATCTGGAAGAACGTGGTGACCGAGGACAAGGCCAAGCCGGCGGAGACGCTCGCCGAGTTCCGCGGCAACTACAAATACAATCTCATGGACAGGAACGTGCTCGCCTTCAATGCCGAGGTGCCGATCTTCTCGCAGTGGGACGATCACGAGGTTACCAACAACTGGTGGCCGGGCGAGCCGCTGACCCGCGCCGAGCATGCGCGCAAGAAATACGTCGATCGCAACGCCCTGCTGCTGGCGGCGCGGGCGAGCCGCGCGTTCCACGAATATATGCCGATGCGCTTCACGCAGGCCGAGCCGGGGCGCGTCTACCGCAAGATCTCCTACGGACCGCTGCTCGACATTTTCATGCTCGACATGCGCAGCTATCGCGGCCCCAACGGCGAAGGCCTGGAGGAGAGCTATGGGCCGGCGGCGTACTTCCTCGGCCCGACCCAGGTGGCTTGGCTCAAGCGCGAGCTGATGACGTCGCAGGCGACCTGGAAGGTGATCGCCGCCGACATGCCGATCGGCCTCGTCGTGGTCTACGACACCGACCGCAAATGGGGCGTGGAGGCGATTGCCCAAGGCGATGGTCCGGCGCGCGGCCGCGAGCTCGAAATCGCCGACATTCTTTCCTTCATCAAGCGCGCGGGCATCCGCAATACGCTCTGGCTCACCGCCGACGTGCACTACACGGCGGCGCATTATTACGATCCCGACAAGGCCGTGTTTCAGGATTTCGAGCCGTTCTGGGAATTCGTCTCGGGCCCGATCCACGCCGGGAGCTTCCCGCAGAATGCGCTCGACAATACGTTCGGACCGCAGCGCGTCTACGTGAAGGCGCCGGCCACACCCAACGCGCCGCCGAGCGAGGGCTTGCAGTTCTTCGGCCATGTGGCGATCGACGGCACCACGCAGGTCATGACCGTGACGCTCAAGGACGTCGACGACACCGCGCTATGGTCGACCACGCTCGAGCCGAAGCTGGGATGAGACGCCGTAGGCTGGGCAAAGGCGCGCGAAAAAGGCCTTACCGAGTTAGAGAGCCGTAGCGCGAGCGCCGTGCCCACGCGTCGGTCGACAACCATAGCCGCACTAACCCGCGTGGGCACGGCGCAAGCGCGCCCATAGCGCGTTGAAGACGCGCGTAAACGCGCTAATGGCCCACCCTACGATTCATTTATTCGGGGTTACGCCGATTTGCGCAGCGTGGTCGCCAGTTCCGGCGCGGGCGCGGGCTGGGTCTTGCGCAACTTGGTCGAATAGTACGACGCGTTCTGCTCGCCGCGCAGCGCCTCGCGCGTGAACTGGATGAGGTGATGCGCGATGAAGCCCATGCCGAGCACGGCATCGATCTGGCCGCGACGCAACGCGTGGCGCGCGGCGCGCCAGAACGGCTTGCGGTAATCCGACAGGATGCCGATGTACAGCGCCACGCGAAACGCCAGCACCAACGCGCCCGAAAGATTTCCCCACGTGAGCTTGCCCCGCGCGGGCGTGATCATCCGGTTCACATAGGTCGCCTCGACCTGATGATGGAAGCGCTCGAACAGCCGCTCCGGATCGTTGGCATAGGCGACGCAGCGCCGCCACATCGACACCACGTCGTCGTAAGGGCGCAGGAAGCTAACGTTGCTTTCGAGCGTCGGATCGTCCACCAGCCGGCCCGCCGCTTTGAGCCGATCCCACAGCGGCGTCTTCGGCAATGCCTGCAGCAGATTTATCGTCAGCATCGGGATGTGCGAGACCTCGATGAAATCCTTGAGCCGCGCCTCGGTATCGTCGGAATCGGTGTCCAGGCCGAGGATGATGCCGGACGTGACCTCCAGGCCGTAGTCGTTCAGCGTCTTGATCGACTCCATCATCGGCACGGAGACGTTCTGTTTCTTGCGCATCGCCTTGAGCGCATCGGCCTCGGGCGTCTCGATGCCGACGAAGATGCCGAGAAACGATGACTCGCGCATGAGCGCGAGGATTTCCGGCTGCTTGGCGATGTTCAGCGTCGCCTCGCAGGCGAAGCTCATGGGATAGCCGTGCTGCTGCTGCCAGGCGACCAGGTGCGGCAGCATGTCCTTGGCGGCTTTGCGATTGCCGACGAAATTGTCGTCGACGAAATAGACCACCGGCGGATGCCCCTTCTGCCGGCGCATGGCATCGAGCTCGGCGGTGATCTGCGCGGCGGTCTTGAGCCGCGGCTGCCGGCCGTAGAGATTGGGGATGTCGCAGAACTCGCAGAGATACGGGCACCCGCTCGAGAACTGCAAGGTGAGCATCAGATAGTTCTTCAGCGGGATGAGGTCGTAGGCCGGAATCGGGAAATCCTCCAGCGGAAGCCGCTCCTTGGTTTCGAAGCGAACTTGCGCAGGCGGGCGCGCGACGCTCTCGTCGAGGCACGCGATCAGCCGATCGGTGGCGTCCCCCATCTCGCCGATGTGGAGATAATCGATGTCGGGATACATTTCGGGGGAAGCTGACGCCGATGGGCCTCCCAGCATGACGACCTTGCCGGCCGCGTGTGCGCGCTCCGCGATATCGTGGATCTGCTGGCGCTGGACGTGCATGCCGCTGACCAGGACCACGTCAGCCCATGCCAATTCGGCGGCGGTCGCCTTGCGGATGTTCTCGTCGATGAAGCGGACCGGCCACTCTTCCGGCATATAGGCCGCGATCAGCAGGAGGCCCTGCGGCGGCATGAAGGCGCGTACCCCCTTCATCAGCCGATATGCGTGGTGGAAGGTGCCGAACGAGGGCGTGTAGTGCGGGAAAACGCACAAGACCCGGCGTCTATTCTTGACTGGGATCGGGCAGCGCACGCGACCTCCCACCTCTTGCTGCCATCGTCGCCTTCCCCGTGTCGCGACGCAAGGGGCTCTTGCACCGCGATGCCGCGGATATGCGTCGCGACGGGCCGCTCGCTGCCATGGATGGGCGGCAACGGCCGTTATTTCGCGAATCACCATAAACGACCGGGTTTGCGGCTCGCCGGCCGACGGCGCGGGACCGGCAGCGCCAGCCTGCACATCGGGGCAACGCCGACTTTGACGTTGCGATCGGGCCATCGATGCTTATATTGCAGCGCAGCGTAGCCCTGGCTCGGCCGGGCCCCATCGGATTTCCCTCATGTCGTTGCGCAACTTGGCGATCATCGCCCATGTCGACCATGGCAAGACCACTCTGGTCGATCGCCTGCTGCAGCAATCCGGCGCCTTCCGCGAGAACCAGCGCGTGGCGGAACGGGCGATGGATTCCAACGATCTCGAACGCGAACGCGGCATCACCATTCTCGCCAAGGTCACCTCGATCGACTGGCACGGCACCCGCATCAACATCGTCGACACCCCAGGCCATGCCGATTTCGGCGGCGAAGTGGAGCGCATCCTCAATATGGTGGACGGCGCGCTGGTCTTGGTGGACGCCGCCGAGGGCCCGCTGCCGCAGACCAAGTTCGTGGTGTCCAAGGCGCTCAAGGTCGGCCTCAAGCCCATTGTGGTGATCAACAAGGTGGACCGGCCGGATGCGCGGCCGACCGTGGTCGTGAACGAAGTGTTCGACCTCTTTGCCGCCCTCGATGCCAGCGAGGAACAGCTCGATTTCCCCATCCTCTACGGCTCCGCCAAGGAAGGCTGGATGGCGGCCTCCCCCGACGGGCCGAAGGATCAGGGCATGGCGCCGCTGTTCGATCTGGTGACCCGGCACGTGAAGGAACCGACCATCGAGGAGGGACCGTTCCGCATGCTCGGAACCATTCTCGAGGCCAATCCCTATCTCGGCCGCATCGTCACCGGCCGCATCAGCTCGGGCTCGGTCAAACCCAACCAGACCGTCAAGGTGCTGGACCGTACCGGTCGTCTGATCGAGGAGGGTCGCCTCACCAAGGTGCTCGCCTTCCGCGGCCTCGACCGTACCGGCGTCGAAGAGGCATCGGCCGGCGACATCGTCGCGATTGCCGGCCTGCCCGAGGCGACGGTGTCGCACACGATCTGCGCGCCGGAGGTGACGCAGCCGCTCCCGGCCCAGCCGATCGATCCGCCGACGCTGGCGATGACCTTTCGCATCAACGATTCCCCGCTCGCCGGTACCGAGGGCGACAAGGTGCAGAGCCGCGTGATCCGCGAACGGCTGCTGCGCGAGGCCGAAGGCAATGTCGCGCTGCGGATCAGCGAATCCACCGAGAAGGATTCCATGGAGGTCGCCGGCCGCGGCGAGCTGCAGCTCGGCATCCTGATCGAGACCATGCGGCGCGAGGGTTTCGAGCTCTCGGTGTCGCGGCCGAAGGTGCTGCTCGATCGCGATCCCAACGGCGAGCTGCTGGAGCCGATCGAGGAAGTGGTCATCGACGTCGACGAAGAGCACAGCGGCATCGTGGTGCAGAAGCTGTCCGAGCGCAAAGCCGAGATGATGGAGATGCGCCCCTCCGGCGGCGGTCGCGTGCGGCTCGTGTTCCACGCACCGACGCGCGGCCTGATCGGCTACCAGGGCGAGCTGCTCACCGACACGCGCGGCACCGCGGTCATGAACCGCCTGTTCCACGATTACGGCCCTTATCGCGGCGAGATCGTGGGCCGGCGCAACGGCGTGCTGATCTCCAATGATCAAGGCGAGGCGGTGGCCTACGCATTGTGGAATCTGGAGGACCGCGGGCCGATGATGATCGAGCCGGGATGGAAGGTCTATCGCGGCATGATCGTCGGCGAGCATACCCGCGGCAACGATCTCGAAGTCAACGTCCTC
>DASSJW010000238.1:0-3155 GCA_035690995.1 Xanthobacteraceae bacterium | reverse complement strand
GGGCGATCGGCCAGCCCATGCCCTGGATATACATGTCGTATTGCTCGGACCAGAACGACGGCGCGACGTTGTAGGCGACGTCGCCACCGGCGGCATTGCGGCCGGCGATCGCGCCGTGCTCCTGCGCATGGCGCCAGTTCTCCAGCCGCACCGGGCCGTGCGGGCCGGGAAAGCGCGTGCAGTCGCCGGCCGCGAAGATGGCGGGATCGGAGGTGCGGCCGTGGTCGTCGACGATGATGCCGTCCTGGGTGGCGAGGCCCGCGGCCTGCGCCAGCCGGTCGTCGGGCGCGGCGCCGATCCCGACCACGATCAGGTCGGCCGCGAGCGTGTCGCCGGATTCGGTCTCGACCGCGAGCCGCCCGTCCGGCAGATCGCGCAGCGCACACGGCGCGGCCCCGACGCGAATGTCGACGCCGCGTGCGCGATGGGCCTGTTCGATGATGGCGGAGGTCTCCTCGTCGCAGACGCGGGCGAGGATGCGCGGCGCGACCTCGAGCACCGTGGTCTTGACGCCGACTTCCGCCGCCGATGCCGCCACCTCCAGGCCGATCAAGCCGCCGCCGATGACCAGCAGCGACTGGCTTCGATGCAGGTGCGCCTTGAGCGCACGCGCCTCCGCCTCGGTGCGCAGATAATAGATGCCGGCGCGCCCGGCCGGGAACATCGGCAGCACCCGGTTGATCGAGCCGGTGGCGAGCACGAGCACGTCATAGCCGATGCGCTCGCCCGCTTCGGTCACCACTGCGCGCGCGGCGCGATCGATCGCCGCGACCCGCGTGCCGCCCTTGAGCGCAACGCCGGTGGCGACGATGCCCTTCGGACCGGCGATCGGCGTGTCCTGGGGCGTGAGCTTCCCCGTGAGCACCGCCTTCGACAGCGGCGGTTTCTCGTAGGGCTCGTGATGCTCGTCGTTGAGCAGCACCACCTCGGCCGCGCCGTCCTGCTGCTTGGCGGCCATCGCCGCCGCCACCCCCGCAGGTCCGCCCCCGACGATGATGATCTTGCGTGCGCCGCTCACGCCACGTCTCCCGGTTTTACGCTGTCGCGGCGCGGTGACGGCGTTGCATTGTAGGGTGGGTGAAGGCGCGGAACCGGCTCGCGAGATGTTTTCGGTGTCGCGCGCCTTCGCCCACGCGTTTCGTCAGTCGCGGTATCGTGTCCGCGCGTGGGCACGGCGCTGCACTCCTGGCTTGGCAACATACGCGAGCTGTCTCGCGCCTTTGCCCACCCTACGGCGGCAGCGCTCACGCCCGCAGTGCCGAAAGCATCTCCTCGATATACTCGTCGCCGCTGGCGATCACGAGCATCGAGGCGTAGGGCCGCAGGGTTGCCAGCGTCTTCGACAGCTCGTCGTTGGAGCGCTCCTCGCTGCCGATGATTAGCGCCATGGTCATCACCTTGCGCACGGCGCAAGCCTCGCCGATGACGGCGGCGGCCTGTGCGCTGGTGCCGGCGCTAGACACCATCACCACGAGGTCGGCGGATGCCACCTCTTCCACCAGCGCCTTGGTGCGGCCGGCGAGATCGCTGAGCCAGGCCTGCATCTTCGAGCCCTCGCCGCCCGCTGCGCTGGCGAGCGGAGTGAGCGGCCAGCGCGGCAACTCCATGGTGCGCACGCCTCGCGCGTCGGAAGACGCGCGTAAACGCGCTGATGACTCTCGCCCTGAACCGGGCTCGTCGGCGCTCGTCGGCGCGCCGTCGAACTTGATCGAGGTGAAGAAAGTGGCGCGTTGCCATTGCCGCTCGGCCACGCGCTTGACCACGCGTTCGCTGGCGGCATCGAGCGCGACCACCTTGACCACGCGCGGCTTGGAATTGGGATAGTCGATCCGGTACCGCGCTTCCGCGGCCGAGCTCATGCGTGCGCTTTCGCTGTCCATGGTCCCATCCTGTGCGCCCGCGCATCGTTCCGCCTGCGCCGCGCCGGTCTCCCGTTGTCCGCATAGAAGTGGCATCTTCTCCCGTCCGGCGTCAACGAGGGGGCGCCATCGGCTGCGCCAGCCGCAATGCAAGGAACGCTGCGATGCGAGTGCTCTGCACCAACGGCCTGAAAACGGTGATGCTCGATCTGGCCCCGGAATTCGAGCGCGCCATCGGCACCAAGGCGGTGATCACCTGGGGTTCGGCGAACGGGCTCCTGCAGGAGCTCGAAGCCGGCGCCGGCGGCGATCTCGCCATCCTCACCGCCGAGGCGATCGACGGCCTGATCAAGGAGGGCAAGGTCGTCGCCGGCAGCCGCGTCGATCTCGCCCGCTCCGGCATCGGCGTCGCCGTGCGCAAGGGCGCGCCCAAGCCCGAGATCGGCTCGCCCGACGCGCTCAGGCGCGCGCTGCTCGCGGCCAAGTCGGTCGCCCATTCCAAGACCGGCATGAGCGGCATCTATTTCCCGACCGTGCTGGCGCGGCTCGGCATTGCCGACGAGATGAAGCCGAAGATCGTCACCCCCGAGCCCGGCACGCCGGTCGGCGAGGTCGTGGCCAAAGGCGGGGCGGAGATCGGCGTGCAGCAGATCAGTGAGCTTCTGCCGGTCGCCGGCATCGAGATCGTGGGCCCGCTGCCGGCCGCGCTGCAAAGGATCACGATTTTTTCGGCGGGCGTGCTGACGGCGGCGAAGGAGCCGGAGGCGGCCCGGGCGCTGGTGCAGTTCGTCGCGACCGCATCGCGGCCGCTGCTCAAGGACAAAGGCCTGGAGCCGGCATAGGCCGAGGCCTCGAGGCAGCCGGTAGGTTGGGTCGAGTTCTTCACGAGACCCAACGCTTCGCCTAGCGAGAGGTTGGGTCTCGCAAGGGCTCGACCCAGCCTACGCTTGCTTCGCAAGACGTTGTCGCGAAGACGATGGATTGCCGGGTCAAGCCCGGCAATGGCGACTGGGCGGCCGACGTGCTCTAATCTGGGTCAGAACAACAAGATCGCAGGGAGGATGTGATGGGGTCGAAAACCGCCGCCATGGCCGCTTGCCTTGCCGCGCTGCTGGCGCAGGGAGGCGCCGCCCGTGCCGCCGACGTCAGCGTCATCGCGTCGACCGCGATGCGCGAGGTGCTGGAAGAGCTCGTTCCCATGTTCGAGCGCGCGAGCGGCCACAAGGTGACGCTGAGCTTCCTGTCCGGCGCGGTGCTGCCGGTCAAGGTCAAGGAGGGCGCGCAGGCCGATCTGGT
>DASSJW010000237.1:0-2241 GCA_035690995.1 Xanthobacteraceae bacterium | reverse complement strand
CGTTCGCCAGCGAGCTGTGCGACGACTTCGCCGCTGCCGAGACCGGCGCCGAGCGCGCACTCGGCATCGAGCCGCGAAACCCGTGGGCGCAGCACGCCCTCTCCCATGTCCTCATCCGGCAAGGCCGGGTCACGGAGGGCCTTGCGCGCTTGGAGGTTTTCCTGCCGCTCTTGGCGACGTGCGGACGGCCGATCCATTCGCATGATGCGTGGCATCTGGCGCTGCTGCACCTCGAGCAGCTCGACATAGCTGCGGCGATGCGCGTCTTTCATGCTCATATCTGGGGCATCACCCCGGATTTCGTGGTCGAGCAGCTCGATGCGATTGCATTGCTTTGGCGCATCGAGATGGCCGGCACGGCGATGGATGCCCAATGGCCGTCGATCGCCGATCATGTGGCCGCGCGCGCGACCGAGACGTTCATGCCGTTCATGAACGCGCATTACCTCTATGCGCTGGCGCGCGCCGGGCGGCGCGACGCAGTCGAGGCAGGTCTCGCCGCGGTCCGCGCCCGCAGCAAAGCGGATGACGAGGAAGCGCGGCGGGTGTGGGCGCCGGTGGGCCGCCCCATCGCCGAGGCCGCGGCCGCGTTCGGAGCGGGGTATCGCGCCCGCGCGGCGCAACTGCTCGATCCGGTGATGCCGATGATGACATGGATCGGCGGCAGCGATGCCCAGGACGACCTGTTTCGCCAAGCCTATCTGCGCAGCCTGCAGGCCGCCGGCCGGCGCGCCGAGGCCGCGACCTATTTCGAGCGGATCACCGCCGGCAAATCGCGCACGCGCCTCGACCATGCGCTTGCGAGCTGACCTGCAGATGAATCGACCGCCGGTCAAAAACACAATGCCCGCCTCACGGCGGGCATTGTCAGTCGGCTGAAGAAATAACCGAGCAGATCCTACGCCTGCGGCTGCGGCTCCAGGCCACCGGGTTCGGGGCGGGGGCGGGGCTTGCCGGCTGGCGGAACCGCGGACCCGCGCGGCGTCGTCGGTTCGATGACCGATTCGCGGGTCGGGCGTTTGCCAGCAAGCAGGTCCTTGATCTCGTCGCCGGTCAGGGTCTCGAATTCGAGCAAGCCCTTGGCCAAGGTTTCGAGATCGGGGCGTTTCTCCTCGAGAATCTGCTGGGCTTCGGAGTAGCCGGCTTCGACCAGGCGCTTGATCTCGGTGTCGATCTTGCGGCTGGTTTCCTCGGAGACGTTCTGCTGGCGCGCCACCTGGTAGCCCAGGAACACCTCATCCTGGTTCTCGCCATAGGCGACGGTGCCGAGCGCCTCGGAGAGACCCCAGCGCGTCACCATCATGCGCGCGAGCTTGGTGGCCTGCTCGATATCGGAAGCGGCGCCCGACGTGACCTTCTCCTTGCCGAAGACCAGTTCCTCGGCCACGCGCCCGCCCATCATGATGGCGAGGCGCGAGGTCATCTGCTCCAGGCTCATGGAGAGCTTGTCGCGCTCCGGCAGCTGCATGACCATGCCGAGCGCGCGGCCGCGTGGAATGATCGTGGCCTTGTGCACGGGGTCGGTCGCTTTGACATTGAGCGCAACGATGGCGTGGCCGCCCTCGTGGTAGGCGGTGAGGAGCTTTTCCTCCTCCGTCATGACCAGCGATTTACGCTCGGCGCCCATCATCACCTTGTCTTTGGCATCCTCGAACTCGACCTGCGTGACCATGCGCTTGTTGCGTCGCGCCGCCATCAGCGCGGCCTCGTTGACGAGGTTCATGAGATCGGCGCCGGAAAAGCCGGGGGTGCCGCGGGCGATGGTCTTGAGATTGACATCCGGCGCGAGCGGCACCTTGCGCACGTGGACCTTGAGGATCTGCTCGCGGCCGACCACGTCCGGATTGGGCACGATCACCTGGCGATCGAAGCGGCCGGGTCGCAGCAGGGCAGGGTCGAGCACATCGGGCCGGTTGGTGGCGGCGATCAGGATGATGCCCTCGTTCGCCTCGAACCCGTCCATTTCCACGAGAAGCTGATTGAGCGTCTGCTCACGCTCGTCATTGCCGCCGCCGAGACCGGCGCCCCGGTGACGACCGACGGCATCAATCTCGTCGATGAAGATGATGCAGGGCGCATTCTTCTTGGCCTGCTCGAACATGTCGCGCACGCGCGAGGCGCCGACGCCGACGAACATCTCGACGAAGTCGGAGCCCGAAATAGTGAAGAACGGCACATTCGCTTCGCCCGCGATGGCGCGTGCAAGCAGGGTCTTGCCGGTGCCGGGCGGTCCCACCAACA
>DASSJW010000236.1:0-7682 GCA_035690995.1 Xanthobacteraceae bacterium | reverse complement strand
TTCGCCACCGTCATCCGCGCCACGGTCAAAGGCACCATCGTCGTGGCCGTCCTGCAGGGAGCGCTCGGCGGCCTGATCTTCTGGTTCCTGGGGATTCGTGCGGCGCTGTTATGGGCCGCGTTGATGGCGCTTCTGTCGCTGTTGCCCGCGGTCGGCGCCGCCTTGGTCTGGTTTCCCGTCGCCCTCTATCTCCTGGTGACCGGCGCCATCTGGCAGGGGCTCGTTCTCATCGCGTTTGGCGTACTCGTCATCGGACTGGTGGACAATCTGCTGCGTCCGATCCTGGTCGGGACCGACATCAGGATGCCCGATTACGTGGTGCTGTTATCCACGCTGGGCGGCATCGAGATCTTCGGCATGAACGGAATAGTCTTGGGGCCGCTGATCGCGGCGATGTTCATGGTGGTGTGGGACATTCTTTCCGCGTCGAGACAGGCGGCGCAGGACGACCCGGTCAGCCGCTGACGCCAGAGCCGGCGGCCCGACATCCGCACGCAATTCCCTGCCGCGGTCGTCAGCGGCCGGCCGCCTTGTCGAACTGCGCCCGGCATCGTGGGCTGAGCTGCGACATCTTGGAGGCCAGGCACGAGGCGATGCGCGCCTTGTTGGGAATGGCGGCGATGCACAAGCTGATCGCATCGCCCATGCAGGCACCGCGTTCCTCCACGGTGGGCTTGCTGACGCTGGCAAGGGCTGCGGTCGGAATCACGCCGACGAGCAAGCCGACGACGCCGAACAGTCCGGTGCGAATCCTGATCATGACAGTCTCCCTCGGGCGCGGACGGCGCCATTGACCCGACCTGGCGTGTTGTGCCGCCCCGGTTCAGCGCAAAACTGTGATGGCCATCACAGTTTTGCGCTTTGCACATAACCTCCGGCCAGGTTTTGCGCTTTCACCTGGCGATGGACGCGATCGAGCGCATGCGCGAACGAGAGATGATCGCCCACCCAGCAAGTCCCGATCCATCGGTACGATTTCCGCGATTTCGACGCGGCGATCTTCGATCTCGACGGCGTGCGGCCTAGCGTCGTCCTCGCGCCGGAGCTCCACCGGACACGACGATCGTCGTGGCGTCCGCCCCCTGTTGTTTCACGACCGCAAAGAGAGTCGCGGCGTTCTGGGGATGGAGTCTAATGCAGCCGTGCGAAGCCGGCCCGCCGAGACGGCTGATCTCGTAGCTGCCATGTATGGCGTAGCCGCCGTGGAAGAAGATCGAGTGTGGCATGGGAGAATTGTAATATGCTCTCGAAAACCACGTCCGCTCCAGCCGTTGCGGACGATAGGTGCCGCTGGGTGTCCCGTATCCGGCTCGGCCCGTGGACACGACAAAATGGTGGCGCGGGGCGCCATCGACATAAACGGTCATCTGCTGGGTGCTCTTGTCCACCGAGATAAGGACATTTGCGCAGGCCGCGGATGCGCCTAAGCTAAAAATCGCGGCAGCAAGACAAGAACGTAAATCCATGGGCCACCTCGATTCGCGCCCAAGCCTAATTGGCATCCAAGCTTACGCCAATCTCGACGCAGGGGGTGATTTCTGCAACGCCCCTTCCACCGCTCCGTGTCAAGTCGCGGCGCGGAGACCAGCAAACACCGAGCCTTTCTCCGTTGCGGGCGCCGCCGGCAACCCATCTCGCCGCAACCCGCCGTCGCGTTGCGCCGTTCAAAAGCTCGGCTTGCCGGCGGATTGCTCACACCGGGCCGCAAGGCGTATCAAATGCCGAGGTGCTAATCGCCGCTGACGGAATTCATTGGCGGCTCAAGGAGGCATTCATGCCCGTTGCAATCATCGGCGCCGGGGCGGTCGGCGCGGCGCTCGGTCAAGCGTGGCTCAAGCATGGCCAGGATGTGATCTGGGGCTTACGCAATCCCGCCGATCCGAAATATGCGGCGCTGGCCAAGGAGCGCCTCAAAGCGCCGGCCGAAGCCGTCAAAGAGGCTGAGATCGTGGTGATCGCGACGCCCTGGTCCGCGACCCAGGCGGCCGTGAAAAGCCTGGGCAGCCTCGCGGGCAAGATCGTGATCGACTGCACCAATCCTCTGGGCATGGGTCCCGACGGTTTGCAGCTCGTCCTCGGCTTCGACACCTCCGCTGGCGAGCAGGTGGCAAGCTGGGCGCCAGGCGCCTTCGTGTTCAAGACCCTCAACACCACCGGCGCGAGCAATATGGCCAGCGCAGCCGAATATCCGGTGAAACCGGTCATGCTGGTGGCGGGTGACGACGCCGGGAGGAAACCGGTGGTGATGGAGCTGGTCGGCATGCTCGGGTTCGAACCGGTCGATGCCGGCCCGTTGAAGAACGCGCGGCTGCTGGAGCCGTTCGCCATGGTCTGGATCGATCAGGCGATGAAGCGCGGCCGCGGCCGCGACTTCGCCTTCGCGCTCGTGAAGATGAAGTGAGATCATTGCGCGGCGCGCCGGACCTTGGCTTCTTTTTCGGCACCTCCCGGACACCATTCAGCCGCTGAAGGTAGCGGCGAATGGTCACTTCAGCGGCCGCAAACCAAACCAGAAATCCAAGACAAGTCTTGCCTCAGCCGAATTCGTCTGCCTCAACGACGCTCGCCCAGCGCCTGCCGCCCCGCGTCGGTGATCTTCATGCGAATGACCTCGATCGTGCGGTTGCCAGTCCGCATGCGTTCGGCTGTCGCGGTCGCGAGTTCGGCCTGGACCAGCTGGACCAGCATTTCGCTGGTGAAGCCATGCGCCAGCATGATCGCCTCGGTGCAGCCCTCGGCGCTGGCAGCGAGCAATTTGAGGGCGCGACGGCGTTGGCGGCCAGGGGAGGGCATCGCTTGCGCTAGCGGCTCGATGCGGCTCGGATCGTCATCGCGGCCTCATGGGTTGAGCCGGCGTAGCGGCGACCATTGCTGCAATCATCGAACGGCGGCGAGCGCGCCGGGGAATTGCTCCAGGGGCTCGGTGCCCCGTTCCGGGACTCTGGGTGCCGTTTCGTTCCATTGGTGGTCGGCGCGCTGACGTGACGAGTGCAACAAAGGCCGATTTGACGGCGCTGATTTGGTCGGAGCGCCGAGATTCGAACTCGGGACCCCCAGTCCCCCAGACTGGTGCGCTAACCGGGCTGCGCTACGCTCCGCCAGAGCCGGAACGTCTACGCTGGCCCCGCCGGCCGCGCAAGGGTGCGCGGGCAAGCGCAAAGCGCGTCCATCCCGGCGCGGCGGGGCCGGCAGACGCGCCGCCGTGCGCCCCCTCCGCTACGCGGCATCGGGCCGCGACATCCAGCGCACCAGCGGCATCGCCGGCAGCACCCAGGCGAGGCCGGCGACCACGTAATAGATCACCTCGATCAGCCCGTTCGCCTTGATCGCGGGCGATTGCGCCAGCGCCATCGCCACCAGCGCCCAGGTTACCACCAGGGTGATGAGCAGGATTGCGCCGATGAACTTGCGCAGGCGGAGGGGCATTGCTTCACTCGTTTGCGAGCATAGCCGCGCAACTATATGTTCTGCGCCGTTCCCGCAAGCGAAGGATGCATGATCAGCCCCGCTCCGTCTTCCGCGCCCGCCCATCGCGCCATTCGCGTGTGGCTGCTGGTGGTCGCGGCCCTGATGGTGGTGACCGTGGTGGTGGGCGGTGCCACGCGGCTCACCGAGTCGGGCCTGTCGATCGTCGAATGGAAGCCGGTCACCGGCGTCCTGCCGCCGCTCGATGCGAACGCCTGGCAGGTCGAGTTCGACAAGTACAAGGCCATCCCGCAATACCGCGAACGCAATGCGGGGATGAGCCTTGCGGACTTCAAGACGATCTACTGGTGGGAGTGGACGCATCGCGTGCTGGCCCGCCTGGTCGGCGGCGTGTTCCTGCTTCCGCTGCTCTGGTTCCTGTGGCGCGGCCAGGTCGAACCACACCTGCGCGCGCGGCTGTTGACCATTTTCTTCCTCGGCGCCGCGCTGGGTGCGGTCGGGTGGTGGATGGTCGCATCCGGTCTCAGCGACCGCGTCAGCGTGTCGCAATATCGGCTGGCGTTCCACTTGACGCTGGCCTGCGTCATCTTCGCCGCCGTCCTGTGGACCGCGCAGAACCTTGTGCCGCGCGCGCCGATCGCTGCGCCGGCGCGTATCCGCAGGAGTGCGATGGCGCTGCTCGGTCTCGTGATCGTGCAGATCTATCTCGGCGCGCTGGTTTCCGGGCTGCGCGCCGGCCTGATCTACAACACCTGGCCGCTGATCGACGGCAGCCTGGTGCCCGAGGGCGCACGCCTGTTCTTCCTGGCGCCGGCATGGCGCAATGCCTTCGAGAACACGCTGACGGTGCAGTTCGATCATCGCATGCTGGCCTATGCCCTGTGGCTGTTCGCGCGATTGCACGCCGCCGATGTCGCGCGCACGCTGCGCGGAGGAGGGACCCTCACGGCCGTGCTCGCGCTGGCGGCGGCCGTCACCCTCCAGGCCGCGCTCGGGATCGTGGTGCTGATCCACCAGGCGCCGCTTGCGCTCGCGCTCATGCATCAGGCCATGGCGATCGTGGTGCTGGCGATCGCAGTGGTGCACGCGGAGCGCCTCGAGCGGCGGCCCGCGCGCGTTGCCGAGGTCACAGGCGGTGCCAGCATGCGTCGAGGAGAGCAGGCGACGTGATCGAGACCAGCGAGCAAGACGGCGTGGCGGTCCTGCGCATGGCGGACGGGAAAGCCAACGCCATGAGCATGGAGTTCTGCGCCGCGGTGACGGCGAAATTCCACGAGCTATCGGCGACGCGCGCCGTGGTGCTGACCGGGACCGGACGGATATTTTCCGCCGGCGTCGACCTGCTGCGCCTGCTCGACGGCGGCCCCGCCTATATCAGCCGCTTCCTGCCGGCCTTGAGCACCATGCTGGCCACCGTCTTCTCCCATCCCGCGCCGGTGGTCGCGGCGATCAACGGCCACGCGGTGGCCGGCGGCTGCGTGCTCGCCTGCGCCGCCGACAAACGGCTGATGGCGCGCGATGCCGGACGGATCGGGGTGACTGAGCTTCTGGTCGGCGTTCCGTTTCCCGCCGCCGCGATGGAGATCATGCGGTGCGCGACGGCGCCGCAATATTTCGAGGACGCCATCTTCAGCGGCGCCACCTACACGCCGCCGGAGGCGGTCGCGCGTGGTCTGGTGCACGACATCGTCGATCCGCACGTGCTCATCGAGCGCGCCGTCGCCGCGGCCAAGACGCTGGCCGCGCTCTCGCCGCCGGCGTTCGCGACCACCAAGCGGCAGACCCGCGGGCCCGCGTTGGAGCGATTGGAGCAAGAGGACCTGGACGCCGATATCGAGCAGATCTGGACGGCGCCGGAGACGCTGGAGCGCATTCGCGACTATGTCAGCCGGACCTTGCGCAAGCCGTAAACCCAGGTTGCGCGAAGCGTGCCGCGCTGCGGGCGGCGCGGCCGCCAATGACTAGGCCGCCTTCAGGCCTTGCTCGAGATCGGCAATGATGTCTTCCTTGTCCTCGAGGCCGATGGAGAGGCGCACCACGTCAGGCCCGGCGCCGGCCTGCACCTTCTGCGCGTCGGTGAGCTGCCGGTGCGTGGTCGAGGCGGGATGAATGATGAGCGAGCGGGTGTCGCCGATATTGGCGAGATGGGAAAACAGCTTCACGTTCGACACCAGTTTGACGCCGGCGTCGTAGCCGCCCTTGAGGCCGAAGGTGAAGACCGAGCCGGCGCCCTTGGGCACGTATTTCTTCGCGAGATTGTGGTAGCGGTCGCCGGCGAGGCCGGGATAGCTCACCCATGCCACCTGGGGCTGGCCGACCAGCCACTGCGCCACCGCCAGTGCATTGTCGCAGTGGCGCTGGATGCGCAGCGGCAGCGTCTCGATGCCGGTGAGGATGAGGAAGGCATTGAACGGCGACAGCGCCGGTCCGATGTCGCGCAGCGCCAGCACGCGGCAGGCGATGGCGAAGGCGAAGTTGCCGAAGGTCTCGTGCAGCACGATGCCGTGATATTCCGGCCGCGGCTCCGAAAGCATGGGATAGCGCTTTTCGCGCGACCAGTTGAAGGTGCCGCCGTCGACGATCATGCCGCCGATCGAATTGCCGTGGCCGCCGAGAAACTTGGTGAGCGAATGCACCACGATATCGGCACCGTAGTCGATCGGCTTGCACAGATAGGGCGTGGCCAGCGTATTGTCGACGATGAGCGGCACGCCGGCATTTTTCGCGATCTTCGCGATCGCTTCGATATCGGTGATGACACCGCCCGGATTGGCGATGGACTCGATGAAGATCGCCCTGGTCTTGGGGGTGATGGCGCGTTCGAAGGTGCCGATATCGTCGGGCTCGGCCCACACCACGTTCCAGCCGAAGTTCTTGAAGGCGTGATTGAACTGGTTGATCGAGCCGCCATACAGCTTCTTCGAGGCGACGAATTCGTCGCCCGGGCGCATCAGGCAGTGCATGGTCACCACCTGCGCGGCGTGGCCGGAGGCGACGGCGAGCCCCGCGGTGCCGCCTTCGAGCGCGGCGACGCGCTCCTCCAGCACGGCATTGGTCGGATTGCCGATGCGCGTATAGATGTTGCCGAAGGTCTGCAGGCCGAACAGCGAGGCGGCGTGGTCGACGTCCTCGAACACGAACGAGGTGGTCTGATAGATCGGCGTGGCGCGCGCGCCGGTGGTCGGGTCCGGTTGGGCGCCGGCATGAATCGCGAGCGTGGCAAAGCCTGGGCTGCGGTCGGTCATTTCCGGTCCTCGTGCTGCCGGGACCGGACGGTCCGCGGATCCGCACGGTGGTTTATCGAAGCGCGTGCAGCCGTCAAGGTGGGGCACCCCGGCGCCGCCCAACGCTCTGTCCACCGTGAGAGGGCCGGCGCCTCAGTCGTTGAGGTTGGCGCGCAGGGTCGCGCCTTCGCATGCCCGAGGGGCGGCCGCCCCCGCGTCCAGGGCTGGTCGCGCGCCATCGTGCTGGCGCAGCAGGGCGGCGAGCTCGAGGTTGATCCGCCGCGCCACGCTCCAGCCCTGATAGATGAAGGCAGAATAGAGATCGACGCAGGTCGCGCCCGCCCGCAGCATCGCCAGTACGTCGCCGCCGCTGCGGATCCCGCCATTGGCCTTGATGGGAAGGCGGCCGCGGGCAAGCTTGGCCGCGCGCGCGACATTCTCGAGCGCGGTATCGAACACGGCGGGCCCGTGCAGCGTACCCTGCTTCACTCCGAGCCGGGGCTCGGAAATCGGGCGTCCGCCGCCGACCTTGATGCCGGCGATGCCGCCCTCGACACAGCACTCGATCAGCTCCGCCAGCCGCTCGGATCGCGCGGTATCGTTGGGCACGCGCACGAGCGCCGGCTTGCGACGTGCTTGCGTGCGGCCAAGGATGTCCCGCAGCAGGGCGATGTCGTCGAAGCGCTCGCGCGCTTGCGGCACGTTCGGGCACATCAGGCTGATCTCGACGCCGTCGACGAAGGGCTCGACCGCAAACAGGCTGGCCGCGATCTCGGCAGCGGAGAAGCCGCCGATATTGGCAAAGACCGGCACCCTGCGCGGACCGAGCCGCTTGAGGCGTTCGACGCAGTAGCCGAGGCCGCGGCTCGGCAAGCCCATGGAGTCGGCGAGCGATTGCGTCTCGTTGTAGCGGACCAGCCGCGGATAGGGGTGTCCCGGACGCGGCTGCGGCATGATGGAGCCGACCGTCAGGAAGCCGAAGCCCAGCCAGGACAGCGCGCCGACGAGTTCGCAGTCCTTGTCGAAGCCGGC
>DASSJW010000235.1:0-2377 GCA_035690995.1 Xanthobacteraceae bacterium | reverse complement strand
CGACTATCTCGCCGCCAAGTCTGCGCAGCTCGAATTCTATGACGACGAGAAGGGACGCAACGAAGGCTTGACGCAGTTTCTTGATGAGAAGTCCTATCGGCCCGGGCTGGGGACGATGCGACGGAAGAAACACTCGGGCTGAAGGCCGCGGAAGGCTGTGACCGCCGCCCCGGCGATCGACATTTCGCGGTTGATGCGGCCGCGGTCGATCGCGATCGTCGGTATCTCGCCAGAGCCGAGCTCGGCCGGATTCCTGGCGTTGCGGAATCTCGAAGACTTCGGATACAGCGGCGCCGTTCATCTCGTCAGTCGAAACCAGACGAACATCGGGAGTCGGGCTTGCGTCCGCGCCTTCGATGACCTGCCCGAAGGCATCGATGCCGCCATGCTGTTCATTCCACGTGCCGCCATCGAAGACGCGGTCGCGGCGTGCGCCCGCCGCGGCGTGGGCGGTGTCGTCATATTCGCGGCGGGCTTCGCGGAGGCCGGAGGGCAATGGCAGGCAGCCCAGGCGCGCATCGCCGCTACCGCACGCGCGGCCGGTTGGCGCTGTGCGGCCCGAATTGCCTCGGCATCGTCGATTTCGCGCACGGCGTTCCGCTCACCTTCGCGCGCCAGATCGGGCGACGCGAGCAGGTTTCATCCGGTGCCGTCGTCATCGCCCAGAGCGGCGGACTAGCGAGCATCGTGCGGGCGGCGCTCACGGCCAAAGGCGTGGCGGTTGTCTGCACGGTCTCGACCGGAAATGAGGCGGTGCTCGGGCTCGAGGACTACGCGGCCTATCTGCTCGAAGATCCCGCAACCAAGATGGTTGTTGCCTTCGCCGAGCAGATTCGAAAGCCGCAGCGCTTTCTCGCGATGGCGGCATGCGCTCGCGAGCTCGGCAAGCCTGTCGTCCTGCTGTTGTCGGGGCATAGTGCTGCCGCCCGCGAATCGGCCAAGTCGCATACCGGCGCGCTTGCCGGCGACTACGCCGTGATCGAAGCGCTGCTGCGGCACAATTGCGTCATGCTCGTCCAGAGCCTCGAGGAGTTGTTCGACGCCGCCGAGTTGGCATTGCGCTTTCCGGCGCCGCCGAGCAAAGGGCTGGCGATGGTAACGGATTCCGGCGCCATCAAAGGGCTGGCGCTCGACTATTGCGAGACGCTCGGGCTCGATCTGCCGCCGCTGTCTCCAGACCTCGGGGCAACCATTCAGGCCGAGCTGCCGGATTTCGTCGATGCCTCCAACCCGCTCGACCTCACTGCGCAGGCAATCACCCATCCGGAAATGTACAAGCGCACCATCAAGCCCCTGCTGGCCGACGACGCCTACGGCAGCCTACTGCTCGCCGTCATCATCGGGGAAGCAAGCGATTTCGCCGTGGCCAAGGGCAAGGCATGCCTCGAGCCGCTGATGGGATCGCCAAAGCCAGCCATCCTCGGATTGCTGGGGGACGAGGTGAACGTGCCGGCGTCGATCATTTCAGACGCGCGTGCGGCCGGGATCCCGTTCTATCGCTCGCCTGAGCGCGCGTTGCGTGCGCTGGCGCGCTTGACCGCCTATGGCCGCTCGTTGAAACGGGCGGCCACGCGTCAGGCCGTGCCGCCAATCTCGGCGCCGCCTTTGACCGGACAACGCACGCTCACCGAATACGCGAGCAAATCGTATCTCGCCAAGCTTGGGATCCAGATCCCAAGGGGCATGCTGGCCGGCAATCTCCTCGATGCCTCGGAAGCCGCGGCCGCAATCGGATTCCCGGTGGCGCTCAAGCTTCAGGCCTCGGCGCTGCCGCATAAGAGCGACGCCGGCGCCGTGCTGCTCGGTATCAACGATGAGATGGAGCTCGCGCAGGCCTGGGCGAAGTTGCAGCAGATCGGGTCGGGATATCCCGATCTCGCCATCGACGGCGTTCTTGTCGAGGCCATGGTTCCGCGCGGGCTTGAAATGATCGTTGGTGCGCGCCGCGACCCGGATTGGGGGCCGGTCGCGCTCGTCGGGCTCGGCGGAATCTGGGCCGAAGCGTTGCACGACATTCGGGTTCTGCCGGTGGGTCTCGATCTCGACGAGATCGGTGAAGAAATCGGAAAGCTCCGCGCGGCGCCGCTCCTGCGCGGGATGCGCGGCGACGCCCCGCGCGATGTGGCCGCCCTCGCCGCGGTCGTGCAGCGCATCGGCGCGCTGCTCGACGCGCAACCGGACATTCAGGAGGTCAATCTCAACCCGGTGACGGTCTATGGTGTGGGTCAAGGCGTAATGGCGCTCGACGCGCTGATCGTGATGAACACGCCCGACGGGAGGAAGCCATCGTGACCGCACTCACGCGCCGCGCCGCGATCGCCGGCGGACTTTGCACGTTCACGCTCGCCGCGGCCCGATCCAACCCCGACTGGCCGGA
>DASSJW010000234.1:0-4364 GCA_035690995.1 Xanthobacteraceae bacterium | reverse complement strand
CAGAAAGTGCTCGACCAGGTCAGCGATGTCAGCCGCAAGACGCCGGGCGTGGCGCAGGTGGTCACCATCGCCGGCGTCTCGCCGCTCGACAACAGCGCGACGCTGTCGAGCGCCGGCGTGGCCTACATCATCCTGAAGGATTGGAGCGAGCGCGGCAAAGGCGAGGACCTGCGGGCGCTGTTCACGGGCCTGAACGCGTCGCTCAGCGCCATCCCCGAGGCCGATATCCTGGTCATGCCGCCGCCGCCGATCCAGGGCGTCGGCAACGATGCCGGCTTCACCATGCAGGTGCAGTTGCGCGACGGCAGCTTCGACATGGCCAAGCTGCAAAGCGTGACCAATGCGATCGTGGCCAATGCCAAGACCCAGACCGCCATCCAGCTGGTGCTGGCGTCGTTCCGCTCGAACATTCCGCAATATTCGGTCGAGGTCGACCGGGTTAAGACGCAGGCCATGCACGTCTCCCTCGACCAGGTCTTCGCCGCGCTCGGCAGCTATCTCGGATCGAGCTACGTCGACCAGTTCAACAAATTCGGCCGCGTGTTCCAGATCTACGTGCAGGGTGACGCGCAGTCGCGGCTGCGGCTCGAGGACATCGAGAACATGTTCGTGCGCAACAGGGACGGGCAGATGGTCCCGCTCGGCACGCTGGTCACGATCACGCCGACCGTCGGCCCCTCGCTCATCAGCCTGTTCAACCTCTATCCGACCGCGACCATCATCGGCCTGCCGGCGGACGGCTTCTCGTCGGGCGAAGTGCTGACGCTGATGGAGGAGATTGCCCGGCGCACGCTGCCGCCGGGCACCGGCTTCGAATGGAGCTCGATGTCCTTCCAGGAGAAGCTGGTCGGCCATCAGATGTACATGGTGTTCGGACTGGCGCTGCTGCTGGTCTATCTCGTGCTCGCCGGCCAGTACGAAAGCTGGTACGCGCCGGTCTCGGTCATCCTCGCGGTGCCGCTGTCGTTCATCGGGCCTGTCGCCGCGCTCTCGGCACTGAGCAAGAGCGGGCTCAACAACAACCTCTACGTCCAGATCGGGCTGGTTCTGCTGATGGCGTTGTCGGCGAAGAACGCGATCCTGATCGTGGAATTTGCGCGCGAGTTGCGTGAGCGCGGCATGACCATCCTGGAATCCGCGGTCGAGGCGGCCCGCGCGCGCTTCCGGCCGATCGTGATGACATCGCTCGCCTTCATTCTCGGCGTCGCGCCGCTGGTGTTCGCGACCGGCGCCGGCGCCAGCGCGCGCGCCTCGATCGGCATCACCGTGTTCACCGGCATGATCGCGTCGACCTGCCTCGCCGTGCTGTTCGTGCCGCCGTTCTTCGTGCTGGTGCAGGGCTTCGAGGAATGGCGCGCAAGCCGCAAGGCGGCCGGCTCGGCGAGCGCGCCGGCGGAATAGTCGGCCGCGCGAAGGCGCGCTTGCGACATTATTAACGAACCGTCAGTCACAATTTGGACGCAGGGATTCGTATGGTGTTGAAGGGCTTCAACCACACCAAGACATTCATGCCACGCCTCGCGCCCCGTGTGACCACGGCATCCCTGCTCGCCTTTGTGGCGATGGCGGCGGCGGCCTCGGCCGCCCTTCCCGCGCGCGCCCAGGAGGCGGGCCCGACGGGATTGTTCGATCGCATCTTCAGCGGCAGCGAACGCTTTGGAGGCGGCAGTGAGCGTGCCGTGCCGTCGGACCGCACGGCGCAGATGTCGGATTCTGACCTTATGTTGCGTCTCGACCGACTTGAGACCCAGATCAGGCAGATGACGGGGACGATCGAGCAGTTGCAGTTCCGCAATCAGCAGCTCGAGGGCCAGTTGCGCCGCCTGCAAGAGGAAACGGATTACCGGTCCCAGGAATCGAGCGCCAAGGGCGGCCCCCGTCCGGCCTTGCAATCGCGACCCCAAACTCCGCCGCCATCGGGCCCGGCCCCGACGGCCGCTCCGGGTCGGCGCGGCGACGCGTTCGATCCGACGCAAAATCCGAATGCGCCTGGTGCTCCGCACATGCTGGGTTCGATCGGCGCAGCCGGCGCTCCGCCTGCGCCGATGTCGCCATCCATGGCCACTGACCACGCGGACGAGCCGGTCGGCGCGCCCGGCGGGCGCGGGGCCGGCGCCCCGCTCGATCTCGCGACCATGGGACCACCGGGCAGCGCGCCGGGGCAGGCGTCCCGCCATCCCAATGCCGGCGCGGTGGTCGCCACGCTGCCGCCCTCGCAGACGCCGCGCGACCAATACGACCTCGCCTACGGCTATATCCTGCGCAAGGATTACGCGCTCGCCGAGGACGGCTTCCGCAGCTTCCTGAGCAGATATCCCGGCGACCGGCTCACCGGCGACGCCACGTATTGGCTCGGCGAAAGCCTGTTCCAGCGCCAGCGCTACCGCGACGCGGCGGAAGCTTTTCTCAACGTCTCAACCAAATACGAGGCTAGCGCCAAGGCGCCGGAGGCGCTCCTGCGGCTTGGACAGTCGCTTGCCGCGCTCGGCGAGAAGGAAGCGGCGTGCGCGTCGCTCGGCGAAGTCCTGCGTAAATTTCCGCGTGCATCGGCGGGGGTGAAGCAGGGTGTCGAGCGAGAACAGAAGCGTGTCCGCTGCTGACGACGCGAGGCCGGTCTCCGTCGCCGAGGCGAAGGCGCTGTTTAATCCGTTGGCCGATGCGTCCACCCTGGTCCTTGCGGTTTCTGGCGGTCCCGATTCGACGGCGCTGTTGTTTCTCGCGGCGCGCTGGCGGCGCGCGCGCAAGAGCGGCCCAAGACTGCTCGCGGTGACCGTCGATCACGGGCTCCGGCGCGAATCCGCCGGCGAGGCGCGCGCGGTCGCGCGGTTGGCGCGCCGGCTCGGCGTGCCCCATCGCATCGTGCGCTGGGAGGGCCAGAAGCCTGCGACCCGATTGCAGCAGAGCGCGCGCGAGGCGCGCTATCGATTGCTTGCCGCGGCCGCCGCGCGCGCGAAGGCTCGCACTATTCTCACCGCCCATACGCTCGACGATCAGGCCGAGACCGTGCTCATCCGCATGAGTCGCGGCAGCGGCCTCAGCGGGCTTGGCGCCATGGCGCGCGCGGCGCCGCTGCCGGTCGGTGGCGAGGTCGTGCTGGCGCGGCCGCTGCTCGAGATTCCCAAAACGCGGCTCATCGCCACCCTCAGGCGTGCCAAGATCGAATTCGCCGACGATCCGTCGAACCGCGATCCGCGTTTCACTCGCGCGCGGCTGCGCGCGGTGATGGGCGCGCTCGCCCGTGAGGGGCTCGACGCGCGGCGGCTGTCGCTGCTGGCGCGGCGGCTGCGGCGCGCGGAGGTCGCGATCGAGGCCGCGGTCGATGCCGCGATGGCGGCGCTGTCCCAGGCACCGTGGCCGCAGCGCGGCCCGATCCTGTTCGATGCCGAATACTTCAACCGGCTGCCCGCGGAGGTCGCGCTGCGGCTGTTGGGCCGCGCGATCGCTCGCGCCGGCGACGAGGGACCGACCCAACTCGGCAAGCTCGAGACCCTTTACGAGGGGTTAACGAGCGCCGACAGGGGCAAGACGTCACGTTGGCGCCGCACCTTGGCGGGAGCACTGATCACGCGGGAGGGGAGCACGCTTGCGATCGAGCCCGCCCCGCCTCGCCGACGCGGCACCGGACGCGCTGTTTAGATTAAGCAAAGGGACCACTTGGAGTGGGCAAAAAGGCCGCGAATGCTGCTTCGTACCGGCGGTAGCATGGTAAAAGGAATTGAGCTGGTTCCCTTGGCAGGAGGCCCCCCGGCACCTAGATTGTAACAGTGCCGGCCCTGAATCGGCCTGTAAGTTGCCGTATGAACGGGCTGCGGTGTCGCCGGCAGCCAAGAAGGACACGGGATGAACGCCAATTTGCGCAATTTCGCCCTTTGGGTGATCATCGTTCTGTTGCTGCTCGCGCTGTTCACCCTGTTCCAGAATCCGGGACAGCGCACCACGTCCCAGGATATTTCCTTCTCCCAGCTGCTGAACGAGGTCGATCAGGGCCGCGTGCGCGACGTTCTGATCCAGGGACCGGAAATCCACGGCACCTTCACCGACGGGCGCAGCTTCCAGACCTATGCGCCGAATGATCCCAGCTTGATCCAGCGCCTCTACGGCAAAGGCGTGTCGATCACCGCCCGTCCGCAGCAGAACGACGTGCCCTGGTTCGTGTCGCTCCTGGTCTCGTGGTTGCCGTTCATCGCCCTGATCGGCGTGTGGATATTTCTTTCGCGACAGATGCAGGGAGCGGGCGGCAAGGCGCTCGGTTTCGGAAAGAGCCGCGCCAAGCTGCTGACCGAAGCCCACGGCCGCGTCACGTTCGAGGACGTCGCCGGCGTCGACGAAGCCAAGCAGGATCTGCAGGAGATCGTCGAGTTCCT
>DASSJW010000233.1:0-2191 GCA_035690995.1 Xanthobacteraceae bacterium | reverse complement strand
GGCGCGGTCAGCCAGATGCTCAAGACGCTCGAGCTGCATCTCGGGGTCGCGCTGTTTCGACGGGTCAACCGCGGCATCTTCCTGACCGACGCCGGGCAGAGTTATCTGCCGCCCGTTCGCAACGCCTTCCGGCAGATCGCGGAGGCGAGCGAGCGGATCGCGGTGTCCGTTGAAACCGGCGTCCTGACCGTGAGCGTCACGCCGTTCTTTGCAGCCGCCTGGCTCGTTCCGCGTTTGAAGGCGTTCCAGGATGCCAATCCGGACATCGACCTTCGGGTGTTGACCGATAACGGATTGGCGGACTTCTCGCGCGACGGCGTGGACGTCGCGGTTCGCCATGGTCTCGGCCGCTATCCGGGCCTGCGCAGCGAGCGCCTTTTCACGGTGGGGGTCGTCCCGGTCGCCGCGCCGGCCCTGGTTGCACAGTTCGGTGCGCCGGCGACGCCCGGCGACCTGGCCCGCTGGCCGCACGTGCATGATGCCGACCGTCAGGGCTGGCACCTTTGGTTTCAGGCCCAAGGGATCGACGAGATGAGGCCCCCGCGCGGCCCTTCGTTTGACGATCCGAGCCTGCTGTTGAAGGCTGTCCTTGCAGGGCAGGGCGCCGGCTTGCTGCCGGCCCCCGTCGTAGCGCTCGACCTGGCGGAAGGACGGCTCGTCAAGCTCGCAGACGCGGTGCGGCTCGAGGACTTCGCCTACTATCTCGTTTACCCGGACGTCAGCCGCGAGCGGCCGAAGGTCGTCGCTTTTCGCAACTGGATTCTCGAGACCGCCCAGGCCGAGCCCGTGCGGGGCTGATAATCTTGCCGCCGGCAAAGCCGCGCTCGTCACCGCTCACGACGACGCGTTCGCTTGTTTCGGCGATTGCGGTGGTGACCATGTCGTGTCAGCTCGCTGCATGCGCGTAGGCGCGGGGCGTCGTTGGGGGTCGTTGGCCAGTCCGTTGCGCTATTTGACGCTGACCATCTGCGGCCATTATGGCTGAAGCGGAAAACGATCAAGGCGACGAGGTGGACATGGCCAAGGCGGTCACGATCTACGGCATCAAGAACTGCGACACCATGAAGAAGGCGCGCGCGTGGCTCGACCAGCGCGGCGTCGCCTACGGCTTCCACGACTACAAGAGCGCCGGGATCGACCGCGGCATGCTCGAGCGTTGGGCGCGTGCGGCCGGATGGGAGACGCTGCTCAACCGCGCCGGCACCACGTTCCGCAAGCTTCCCGAGAAGGACAAGGACGGGCTCACTGAGAAGAGGGCGATCGCGCTGATGCTCGCCCAGCCGTCGATGATCAAGCGGCCCGTGCTCGATATCGGCGGCAAGCTGCTGGTCGGATTCCAGCCCGAGCAATACGCCAAGGCGTTCGGCGGTTGAATATCCGTCGTCGCTGCGCCCGGTCCCCGGAATGACGGCGGAGAGATTTAGTGCCAAGCTTTAATAACCTGTCGAGGTTCCATAGCGCGCTCACTGCGTGCGCTTGAGCAACTCGTAAGCGACGGGATCGCCCGGACAGGCGGCAAACCCGCATTCGAGCAGGGTCGAGATCACGTTCGCGGCGGTGAGACCGATCACCAGCCACACGCCGGTGCGCGCGAACGCGCTGGCCGCGACCGGCCGCGCCCCGCCTCCATCCTCGAATTGGCGATCGAACAGCAGCATGCCGGTGATCAGGACGATGGCGGCCGCAAAGCCGATGAAGGCCCAGGTGTAATAGTGATAACCGAGCAGCGCCGAGCCATAGCCGGGATCCCCCGGCATGATGTGCAGCAGGATCTGGCGCGAAGCGAAGACCGCGCCGGCCGCGGCGACGAGCAGCGACGCCGCGTAGTGGCTGGGACGCGGCCCGAAGCGGACATTGAGAACGGGTCCCACCGCCAGCAGCGCGAACTGGATACGCTGGAGCAGACACAGGGGACAGGGAAGCTCGTCGAACAGGAGTTGCGCGGCGAAGGCGGCCGCCAGCACCAGTGCAACGGCGTAGAGGCCGAGCGCGTTGAGAGTCACCGCCAGCGATCGAGTCATGCGCCCCTCAGAACGACAGTTTCAGCACATCGCTGGCGTGATGAAGGTAGGTCGCCACGCAGGCGACGAGCGTGACGGCAAACAGCGCCAGCGCCAAAGTGCGGGTGCCCCGCCAGGCGGCGAGCATCACGATGGTGACGGCAAGAAACAGCGCGGTGAATTCCATGGTC
>DASSJW010000232.1:0-2876 GCA_035690995.1 Xanthobacteraceae bacterium | reverse complement strand
TCCGGACGAGCGAAGCTTGTTGTGGGCGCTCGCCGACTGCCTGCACCAGGAATACAAGACCATCGTCGATGCCGGCCTGTATGTGCAGATCGACGACGCCTTCCTGCCCTACATGCACGAAAAGATGGTGCCGCCCATGACGCATGCGCAGTATCGCGCCTGGGCGCAGATGCGCATCGATGCCCTCAACCACGCGCTCAAGGGCATCCCGCCGGAGCGCTCGCGCTATCACATCTGCTGGGGCAGTTGGAACGGCCCGCATGCTTTCGACGTGCCCATGAAGGACATCGTTGACCTCATGCTGCAGGTGAACGTGGGCGCCTATCAGTTCGAGGCCGCCAATCCGCGCCACGAGCACGAATGGGTGGTCTGGCGATCGGTCAAGCTTCCGCCCGGTAAGGTGCTGATCCCCGGCGTCATCAGCCACGCCACCAACATCGTCGAACATCCCGAACTGGTGGCACAGCGCATCGTCCGGCTGGCCGGGATCGTCGGTAAGGAGAACGTCATGGGCGGCACCGACTGCGGCTTCGCCCAGTCGCCGTTTGCGCAGCGCGTGCACCCCAGCATCATGTGGGCCAAGCTCAGGTCCCTCGCCGAAGGGGCGAAGATTGCGACCCGCGAACTCTGGGGGCAACGCTCGGCGGCATGATCGTCAGGAGCTCGCGTGGAGGATAAGCCATGCGCACCAACAACGGCGGGACCAGCAACCGGCGCAGCTTCCTGCTGAAGGGCGCTACGCTGGCAGGGACCGCCATGGCGCCGGCCTTCGCCGCGCGGAGTCGGGAATCGAGTCTCATGGTCCAACTGGCAGAAGCGAGCGGAACTGCAGGCGCCGCGGGCGCATCGGCGCTGACCGTCAAGGCGGTCGAGCGCCTGGCTGGCAGCGCCGACAGCCTGGCCTACGCCGTCAAGGCCGGTCCGTGGATCTTCCTCAACGGGCACGAGGCCTACGATTTCGAACGCGGGCTTGCGCCCGAGGTCGAAGGCCCGCCCGGACACCGCCTCAGCGGCCGTCCGCCGCTGCGGCGCGAGGCGGAATATATCCTGCGGCGCATGCGCGCCATTCTGAAGGACTTCGGCTCCGACCTGCCGAACGCGGTGCGCGTCGACCAATACTACACGTCGGGCCAGGCGGTGCACGCCTATCACCTCGCGCGGTTCGCCGAGTTCGGCAGCTACATTCCACCGAGCACCTCGATCATCATGGAGCGTTGCTTCACCGCGCGCAGCAATATCCACACCTCGATGCTCGCGATCGTTCCCGCCCAGGGCTGGACGATCGAGAAGATCACCCTCCCCGGCCAGGCGATTTCCGCATCCGGTTACAATCCGGCGGTCGTGGTCAACGACTTCGTGTTCGTCGCCGGCAACCAGGCCTTGCGCGAGAACGGCGAACTCGGTGCGGGCGTGGCGGTTCCACCCACGCGCAACTGGGGCGGCCAGAACGCCTTCCGCCGGCAGGTGCATTACGTCATCAAGGAACGGCTCGAGCCATCACTCCAGGCATCGGGATCGGCGCTCGAGCACAGCCTCAAGGCGCAGGTCTATATCCGCGGCGTCCACAACTTCCCTGATTTCATGGATGTGTGGTCGCAGTATTTCCACGACATCCCCTGCGCCGTGACGCTGGTGCCGGCGAAGGACTATTCCAGCATCGAGAGCATGCTCGAGATCAACCTGATCGCGCTCAAGACCGGCGCCGCGCGCCGAAAACAGGTCGTCGAGGTCGATATCCCCGCGCCCGCGAGCTACGGGCCGTGCGTGCGCGCCGGGGAGCTGGTGTTCCCGTCCGGGCTGATGGCGCTGAATCGGGACGGCCGCGTGCCGGCCGCCGATGATGCCGCGGCGTTCGATGCGATCGGCCTCGCCGGCCAGGCGCAGGGGGCATTGATCCACGCCTATGCCGAAGCGGTGTGCAAGGCCGTCGGCGTGTCGATGGGCAACGTCTTGCGGGCGCAGTATTTCCTCACCGACATCCGGGATTTTGCCGGCATCGCGGCGGCATGGTCGGACCGCTTCGGCCGGCAGCCGCATCCGTTCGCCACGGTGCAAGTACCGGGTCCGTTGCCGGCGACTGCGGCCACCGTCATCGGCGATTTCTGGATTTATGCCGGCTGACAGCTTCTCGGCGGTTCCACGATGGCAGCCTTCGAAGAAATACTGATCTTAAACAAGAATTTATAAGAAAATTCTGATATTCAACATAAGCAGCGTAGTACACGCCGCCCGCAGGTCACCGCCGCAAATGGCCTGCAGCGCCATCTGCGGCCATCCCCGCGCGGATCGGGGCTGGGGACGGACTGCCGACCCCGCCCAGTCAGTTTTGCTGTTGCTGCGCGAACAGCGAGGCCGGCTCGACCTTCACGCCCGGGCCCATGGTCGATGAGATCGCCACCCGGTTGATGAAGGTGCCCTTGGCCCCGGCCGGCTTCGCCTTTTGCACCGCGTCGGCGAACGCCTTGATGTTCTGCACCAGCTTGTCGGCCGCGAACGACGCCTTGCCGATGCCGGCCTGCACGATGCCGGCCTTCTCCACCCTGAACTCGACCGACCCGCCCTTGGCGCCCTGCACCGCGCCCGCGACATCCATGGTCACGGTGCCGACCTTGGGGTTCGGCATCATGCCGCGCGGGCCCAGAACCTTGCCGAGCCGGCCGACCAGCGGCATGAGGTCGGGCGTGGCGATGCAGCGGTCGAAATCGATATTACCGCCCTGCACCTTCTCGACCAGATCCTCGGCGCCGACCACGTCGGCACCGGCGGCCTTCGCCTCGTCGGCCTTGGCGCCGCGCGCGAACACCGCCACGCGCACGCTGCGGCCCGATCCGTTCGGCAGATTGACGATGCCGCGCACCATCTGGTCGGCATGGCGC
>DASSJW010000231.1:0-3371 GCA_035690995.1 Xanthobacteraceae bacterium | reverse complement strand
GATGGAGCCAGGCCCCAAAATCGCTAGAATTCGCTCCCCTCCCCCCGCGGCACTGACGCTTACCTTCAGCAGGCCATCCTCGATCCGGTAGCAGCCGTCGCCGGCATCGCCGGCCAGAAACACAATCTGATCGGCTGCAAGCGAAACATCGTGCGCTTTCGCGAATAGGGCACTCGACAGGTCCGCGGGAAGGGCCGTCAGCAAGCTATCCAGTGGAAAGGTCGATTTTGCCATCGCACCCACGTCGCGATCGGGGTTGGGAGCGCTGAGGGAAACACATGCAGGCGGCGACCGCAAACAAAACTGATCACGGCTTCCCTGGCCCCCACGGAAGGAAGGCCCCGCCGATAAGGGCCTCTCCCCAAGGAGCGGCGTTCCAGTGGGTGCCAGCGCCCCATTCGAATTCGACGCGCGCCGCCCAACCCTGCGATGATTGAGGGAGTCCATAGCCTTGGGCAGAAGATAGCGCCGCTAGGAGATGCACTCCTCACGCACGCGTAGATGGCGCAACGCGCCATCGGACATGGATATGCCCCCAGCTGGCCTGCTTGAACGGGGGGCCACATGACTCGCGTCCCGTTCCAACAGCCACGCGGAAAATTCGCACAATGCGGATCGCCGGTTGGTGTCGGGGGCGCTGGGTCCGGCCCGCCATCATGCAGGCACTGCCCCATGCTTCACGTGAGCATCGAAAGGATCGTTTGAATGTTGTCCGAGGCCGCGGCCAGCAATGCATCGTAACTCGTTTGGCCCTCCGCGGCAGTTTTCAAGATGAGCTCGGCCAAGTGCGCTTTGATTGCCGGTGTCGCCTGGTCCAGAGGGATCTTGGTCATCACCTCATCAAGGGCCGCCCGCATGGTTTGGATGAGTTCTGGACTGTAGCTCGGCATGATACGGTCTCCCGTTTGTGCGGCGGCAGCGTTGCCGGTTTGACGCTTATCGGCCAGACACAAAGCCGCGAGCAGAATCACGCTAACGTGACGTTTGAAGTCTTCTCAATTTCACAACGCGGCGCGCACGCGTTCCGCGGGAAAAATCTGCCGGTCGCCATGGGGAAATTCCGACCACTAGGGCGTGCGTAATTAATTCGTTAACGACAAGCGATAAATCGATGACCCGGCCACATGCCTTCTTTGCGAGCGATCTAGCTTAAGGAAAATGCATTCGGGTCTTTCAACCAGGGCAATCCGCAGTCTTGATTCCGCGCACCCTATCAAGGCGCCGCAATCTACTGCGTCTCCATCGTAGGAACGGAGGCGAGATCGGTGACCCAGTGCAGCTGTGAGCGAGACCAAATCTGCAGCTTGGGGACAAGAGCCGCGCGTTGGCGTACGGTTCCCACACGGATGGAGTAGAACTTCGGCCCGTTTCCTTCGGCAGTGGAGTAAATCGGTGATCCGCATCGGGGGCAGAATCCTTGCACTCGCTTTGCCCCGCTTTCTGCCGTCTTTACATAGATGGTCGGCTGACCGGAAACGATTTTGAATGTTTCGCCAGCGACGCGGACGACGGTCCGAAACGCCGACCCGGAGAGGCGCTGGCAGTCAGTGCAATGACAAATGGTGGTCTTTTCAGGGTCAGCCTCGGCCTCGTAGGCGATGTAACCGCAGTGGCATCCACCATCGATTCTCATAGCCAAAATCCCTCCCCCACCCTGGGCACGCGACCGGCCTGTCGGACGCCATTCCCATGACACCGATAACACCAAAGATCGCTTGCGCGTTGGCCGCGATTGATCCATCCAATCACCTGGTCGGACCCTTTCTAAACCAGAGGAAAGAAGACTCGGAAATGAGAAGGAACGTGCTCCCCAACCTGCAAGAGCGGCAGAACGCCTCCGCGCAGGCAAAGAAGGCAATGCTTGAGAAATTCCGCGCCACCCCCGGCCCCGACGATCCAGGGGTCCAGGAGCGTCGGGCGGCAAGAGAAGCCATGCTTGCGGAACGGGCCGCTCGCACCGCCCAACGGGAAGCCGCGAAGCGAGCACGTGAGGCCGAACTGGCCGAGCAAGCAGCGCGGGCGGCCGCACTCGCCGAGCAGGCCGAACGGGAAGCCGCGGAAATGGCAGCACGGGCGGCCGCCGAGCAGGCCGAGCGTGAGGCTGCCATCCTGGCAGAACAAAAGGCCGCACGCGACGAGCGCTATGCTGCGCGCAAGGCCGCGAAAAAACAGCGACGGAAGGGCTAGACTCGGCTCGGGGCGATCACGCAAAGCGCCAAAAGCCGCACTTTGTCGGGCAGTTTCGATCGCGAACGATTCTTCCGTCGACTTATCTCGCTCTGCACAAAGGATTTCGGGCTTGTCGCGCGAGGTTTTCTTGCGGTCAACCGTGTGAAGAGGTGCGGCCTTGGTCAACCTTCACATTCATCAATTTCGACCCGGCGGCGCCGTGGTGGATGCAGCCGCGCTTGCCCAACCGGGCCCAGCGGGCTGTTCCTGCTCTACGAACCGACGCGCCGGCTCGACGAGGATCGAGGCGCGTGGCTCGATCGCTTCGAACGGATCAACCAATCCCTGTAGAGCGTATTGACGCCAGCCGAATGGGACCAGATCTGGCACCACGTCAGCAGCTGCGATTTTCCCGAGACCGCGGCCGTGTGGTGCGAACTCGGCCGCGAGGCTGGCTTCGGTGAGGCGCGGGAAGTCTCCGTCGATCCTACCGACTTCTTCCGATTGTTCCGCTTCGAAGGGTGAGACTTCGCAGAAGCCTCGTGCAACAGGATTGCGAAATCCAACACCGCCGTAGACCTGGCCCACGCGTGGAGGGGTACTTTCGCTATACTGCCCTGGAGGTAGAACATCGCCGGCTCCCATCGCGCTCCGCCAGCAGCCTTCCCACAGGCCCCATCGAAAGCATGATCGCGAATGGGCCCACGCCGATGGCGTATATTGGGATGAACTTGCTGAAGGCGCGAACGGCAGCATCACACGGTTGTGATTGAAACAGAGCAGCATTGGTCGGACAATTCCCCCGGTGAACATTGCTGCTCATCAACCGGCCGCTGCGCCGCATGGGACGCTGTTCGACGCAGGGACCGCGGCAGCGGAATGCCGACGGCAGTGAAAAGAGCCAACATGGACCGACAAGGCAAAGGCGTCCTTCTCGCTTCGCAGCTGGCGCGGGCTAGGCATCCACAGGCCGAGGGATCCCCGCGGTGACAACGATCGCAGCCGACGCCGCCGCGACCGTGGCAAAGAGCCTGTCCGACCATCGGGCCCCGCCCGCGACCTTGACGATTTTTGGCGCCGGCGGCGATCTGACCAAGCGACTTGTCGTGCCCGCGCTCTACAATCTCGTGCGCGCCGGGAAGCTCTCAGACGAATTCGCCATCATCGGCATCGATCACAACGACCAGACCACCGAGCAGTGG
>DASSJW010000230.1:0-2894 GCA_035690995.1 Xanthobacteraceae bacterium | reverse complement strand
TTGGTCTCGCGCGACGCCAGCACGCGCCCCGTCTTCAGGTCGGCCAAGCCGCTTCCCGCGGCGGCGGCGCCCAGCGCACGTATCGCCTCGTCGTACGAGTCGGCTTCAAAGATGAACAGGACGTCGTGATCGCCCGACGTTCGATAGGATGCGATGAGCGTGCCGCCGATCCAGGCGACGAGCCGGCCGGCGGCGTCGAGGCCATCCTCTGGCTTGGCCGCAACTCCCTGCGGGCCCTTTGCGGCGAAGCGCGCCTGAGTGATCGCAGTAGCCATGTCTCCGACCGTCGGCGCGCTTTGGGCGCCCCGAAGCGCGCGCCTCTACAACTGCTGGGCGCCGAACGTGTCGCAGCTTGCAAGCTCGCCCGACTTCAGGCCGGCGAGGAACCAGCGCGTGCGCTGCGCCGAGGAGCCGTGCGTGAAGGCGTCAGGCACGACGTAGCCCTGGCTTCGCCGCTGCAGGCGATCATCGCCGATCGCCGACGCCGTCTGCATGGCCGCCTCGACGTCCCCTGGCTCGATCAGCCGCCACTGTTCCTCCGCGTGGTGCGCCCACACGCCGGAGAGGCAATCGGCCTGCAGCTCGACCCGCACCTGGAGCTGGTTGGCCTCGGCTTGGTCGAGTCCGTGCTGCATCTGCTGGGCCTTGGGCAGGATTCCGAGCAGGTTCTGCACGTGATGCCCAATCTCGTGCGTGATCACATAAGCCTGGGAGAACTGGCAGCCCTTGCTTCCGACCTCGCAGCCGCGGAAACGCCGCTCGAGGTCCTGGAAGAACGAGGTGTCGAGATAGACCTTGCGATCGTTCGGGCAGTAGAAGGGCCCCATCGCCGCCTGGGCGAAGCCGCAGGCCGAGCGCGTGGCGCCGGAAAACATCACCAGCGTCGGGGCCTCATATATCTTGCCGGCGGCGGCGAAGATCTTCTTCCATGTCTCCTCGGTGCTTCCCAGCACGGCGGACACGAACTGGCCCATCTGGTCGGAGGGAGCATGCGCCTCCCGCCCCGGAGCGGGCTGCGACTGCTGCTGCGTGTCGCTCGATCCGGACCCGATCTGCCCTTGGATCAGGTCGAGCGGGTTGATGCCGAGCGCCCAGCCGATGAGGCAGATCACCAGAAGGGTGCCGATCCCCATTCCGCCGGCACGGCCCATCGGCATGCCGCCCAGGCCGCCGCCGCCGCGCCGGTCCTCGACATTCTCGCTACGGGGCAGTTCGTTCCAGCGCATGGCTCTTGTCTCCGCTGCGCACCACAACCTTTACGGAAGCCGGGAAGTTCCATTCCAGGTGTCGTTTAGGTCCGGGGATCACGTCGGCACGAGGAGGGATGGCGAGCCCCTGATGTAGGCGGCCAAAGTAGCCAATACCCTGCTCTTGCCGCCGCGGCGCCCGACCACGGCCAAGAGCTCCTCAACGGGTCGCAGCGGCTCACGCTCGCGGCCGGTGAGCTTCGCGAATATCGCAACCCGCCGGCGCGCTCAACGCCTGCGAACATTCGGCTTGGAGAAGAAGCAGCAGCGCATCGTTTCAGCGTCCGGATACCAGGGCGCCGCCCCTTCGTTTGATTTCTTCTCGATCTTCCACACCCGCCGGAGGACGTCCGGGTCCTGAATTGCCAGTTGAAATCCGTTTCTCGTGTAACACTCGCCCCATTCCCACATCGATGCAAAGGTCTCGACACCGTAGAACAAGTCCTCCGCGTCGATGATCTCGCTAGTCATATCGGTTGCGATGCTGCCACAGACCACACCGATGCGGCAGATTCGAAACAGCTCCCGAATGGCGTCATCAATTGAATTCTCGGGTAGGTAGCACAGGCAGGTTTCGTAGACAAAATCGAACGACTCGTCCTCGAATGGTAGCTTGCGAACGTCGCCCCTCACGTTTCGCGAACGCCATTTCTTGGGCGTCTGCGAGTGAATGTATTGGTTGTTTTCGACGCCCCAGGCATCGACCTTCATCTTAGCAAATGCCTTCAAGGTCAGGCCGTTCGCGCTTCCGCAATCAAGCAGCTTGTACGGCGGGCGCCGGCCCCACACCGCTTTGATCAAGTCGCACGTCCACTCTTCGCAAAAATAATCCTTGAAGGACAGACTGTATTCCCGGCCACCGGCGTATTCGTCGAAATACGTGTCAGCTTCTGTTGTTTGCTTGATCTTGACAGTAGCAGCCCGAAGCCCCGCGTGCTTTTCACGATATATTTTGGACAACAGCGCGCCCGCGGCATACTCGGCGGAATCGACAACTGCGTTGATCGTCGAATCCAGCAGATAGTCCCCGATGACTAGAAGGTACGGATTTCCGGCGGGGTCTGGGCTGTGCCGGAGCCGCATGTCGAGCAGCCGCTTACCCCCGGGACGCGCATTGACAGCTCCCACCCAGCGGTGCACCTCGCCTTCGACAAACAGCTCTCGGTGCTTTGCCATCGATCCGGGCAAGGACGCCAAAGCCAATGCGATCAGGCGCTGATCGTCGAAATTAGACATTGCGAGCGCGTCGTTCCCGGCAAGCAGCCAACCCAGAACCCCGTAGGAGCCATGCGGGTAGCGGGCGCTCTCGTCATAAAGACAGCATCCTCCAAACGCATCGAGCATGAAATAGGAGCCCTTCATCTGGCCTCGCCAAAACGGTCTCTTGAAGAGACAACTGATGCGAAGGTAGTGGGCGGGAAAATCGTAGTTCGCGACATGCTCCCGGAAGCGCTTGCGCAAGACAGGGTCGCACCACTCGATTTGGCCCAGCCAATACTGTGGCAATGCCAGCATCACGACGTCAAATTCATCGCTGACGACTCGATGCTCGCGCCGCGACATGATGCGATAGGTTCCGCGCGGAGTGCGGCCTATTCGAACAACCGGCGAGTTGAGCCTGACCTCGGCTGTGGCCTCTGATGCCAG
>DASSJW010000229.1:0-2762 GCA_035690995.1 Xanthobacteraceae bacterium | reverse complement strand
CACGTTAACTCACGGGAGACGCTCATGCAGCGCGCTTTGATTTCGACGACAGTCGCCCTGGTGCTGGCGGCTGCGCTTTCAGCATCGGCCGGGGCGCAAGGTCTCGGCATGGGAGGCGGCGGCGGTGGCGGCGGTGCCGCGGCCGGTGGTGGCGGTGGTGGCGGCGGAGGTGGTGCCGCAGGAGGCGGTGGTGGTGGCGGTGCCGCCGGCGGGGGCGGTGGCGGTGGCGGGCCGGCAGCTGGAGGTGGGGGCGCAGCTCGCGGCGGCGGCCTTGGCATGGCAGTCCCGGGCCGCGGGGGTGGACCAGCAGGCGGCGGGGGCGGGATGCGCGCCACGCCTCCGGGCGGCGGCAACTTTGCGGCGCGCGGCGGCGGAAATTGGCAGGGCGGGCGCAACTGGCAAGGCAATCGCAACTGGCAGGGTGGCAATTGGCAGCATGGCGGCCGGCACTTCCGCCGGGGCCCGGTCGTGACCTACGGCTTCGGCGCCCCTTACTACGACTACGCGTCGCCCTACTCTTATTATTACGGCGATGACTGCTACGCCCTTCGCTTCATCCGCGGAGCCTACCGGCGCGTCTGGGTGTGCAACTAAGCCCAGTCCACGCGTCCGCTTGAGCTCCGGCGGACGGTGTCCGACCGGGGCCTGGGTCGGGCCTTCACCGACTTCTGACCGTCGAGCCAGGGCGGCTGGTGGACTCTGCGGGCTGATTCTGCTACAGGCGCAGCCAATCGGGAGCCCGCGCGGTCGCGCTTTGGCGGCGGTCAGCGGGCTCCGGCACATCCAGCGCCATATAGAAAGCACAGCAAAGGAACGAACGCGTGCAGGTTCTCGTCCGTGATAACAATGTCGATCAGGCCCTCAAGGCGCTGAAGAAGAAGATGCAGCGCGAGGGCATCTTCCGCGAGATGAAGCTCCGCGGTCATTACGAAAAGCCGTCCGAAAAAAAGGCGCGTGAGAAGGCGGAAGCGATCCGCCGCGCGCGCAAGCTCGCCCGCAAGCGCATGCAGCGGGAAGGCCTGTTGCCGATGAAGCCGAAGCCCACCACCGGGCCCGGGGCTCCGGCACGGGCTCCGCGCCGCCCCAGCTTCTGATCATTCGCCCGCCCGGCACCGCCGGAGCGGCATGCACCACGATAGAGCGCGGGTCCCCCAGGGACCCGCGCTTGTTGTTTTGGCTGGTGCAATCGGTACCCTTGCGCATCACCATAAGCCGGCGCGGACCACCGACCGGACGAAGCCGGGGAGGACAGAGTGAAACGCAGCACGGACCGTATTCTCACCACCCATGTCGGCAGTCTCATCCGGCCGGCGGCGTTGCGCGAGTTTCTCAGCGCGAAGGAGGCGGACAAGCCCTTCGACGCCGGCGCCTACGCGAAATGTCTGCGAGACGCCGTCGGCGAAGTCGTCCGGCAACAAGCCGATATCGGCCTCGACGTGATCAGCGACGGCGAATTCGGCAAGGCGATCAGCTGGGCGCAATACGCCCTCTTTCGCCTCGGCGGTTTTGAGCGCCGACCGTTCAAGGCGGCGGCCAATCCCTTCACGCGCGGCGTCGACCGCACGCGATTTGCCGAGTTCTATGCCGAGCTCGATTCGCGCGACAAGGTCGAAACCGTCATGGACTCGGTGGCGGTAGCGCCCATCACCTATACCGGCAAGGCCGAGCTGCAGCAGGACATCGACAATTTCAAGCATGCGTTGCGCGGCGTCAGCGTGGAGGAAGCTTTCCTGCCGGTGGCGGCGCCGGCCAGCGTGATCCCCGACCGCAAGAACGAATATTATCGCAGTGACGATGATCTGCAGCAGGCGATCGCCGAGGCGATGCACACCGAATACAAGACGATCATCGACGCCGGCTTTCTGGTTCAGCTTGACGACGCCCGCGCCGCGGTGAGCTACGACCGGATGGTGCCGCCGAAGAGCCTGAAAGAGTATCGCGCGTGGCTCGCGCGGCAGGTGGAGATCATCAACCACGCCATCAAGGGACTGCCACGCGAGAAGATCCGCTACCACATCTGCTGGGGCAGCTGGCCGGGGCCGCACGCCTCCGACGTGCCGTTCAAGGATATCGCCGATCTCGTGCTGAAAGTACGCGCGGGCGGATATTCGATCGAGCTCGCCAACCCGCGGCACGAGCACGAATGGCGGCTGTGGGAAAAGCTCAAGCTGCCGAAGGATACGGTGCTGATCCCCGGCGTGATCAGCCATGCGACCAACATCGTCGAACATCCCGAGCTTGTCGCCGAACGCATCGTCCGGTTGGCCCGCCTCGTCGGCCGCGAGAACGTGATCGCGAGCACCGACTGCGGCTTCGCGCAGGTAACCTATTTCGCCCGCGTGCATCCGCAGATCATGTGGGCAAAACTCGAGTCCCTGGTCGAGGGCGCGCGTCGCGCCAGCAAGGAGCTCTGGCCGCGCAGCGCGAAGCGGCCGGCGCGCAAAGGCGCCGCCAAGAAAAAGCTCAAGCGGCGCGCCGCGGCCTGACAGCACCTGACGCGATACGAAGCGGCCGACCACGCTCGCAGATGCGCCACATGCAGTGTTGCTGCTGTCACGATTCCAGTGCAGATTCCATGCTCGTCCATCGCCTGAGAGGAAACAAATGAGACATCTTGTCTTTGCCTTGGCGCTGCTCGGCGCCACGGTCACGGGTGCGCAAGCGCAGAGCGCGATACCCGATCTCAAGGGGACATGGTCGGGGAAGGGCAAGTCGATCGTGTTCGGCACCCATGCCCACCATCCGGGAAACCAGTCCATCAA
>DASSJW010000228.1:0-4045 GCA_035690995.1 Xanthobacteraceae bacterium | reverse complement strand
TCTCATCGAATCGATCTCGGATGGCGGCAACGTCGACGACCGTGTCCTGGTCGGTATAGATGACGAGGACCGGCATCTTGAGCTTGCCGAGATCGATGGATCGCGCGAGGTTGAGCAAATCCATGAGCGCGACGACGGCTTGCGACGGATAGTGCGTTGTCCAGAATTCGGCGTGGCCGATGCTGTCGGGCCGGAAGGAATGTTCCTTGCCGAGGACAAGCCGTGCGAGCGCCCAGCCGAGTGGGCCCGAAATGAATTTCGCCCGCCAGTCCCGGAGCCCGAAATTCGGCGACAGCAGCACCAGCGCGGCGATGTCGGAGGAATTGTCTTCCAGCGTCGCCATTGCTGCCAGCAGCGCGCCGGTCGAGGTTCCGATCACGACCACGCGATGGCCGATCCGCCGTCCCACGGCCAGCGCTTCGCGGGCGTCATCCAGCCAGTCCTGCGCCGTGACCGCGGCGAATTCCGCGGGCGTCGTGCGGCCATGGGCGGCGAGCCGGGTGAGAAAGGCGTTGGCGCCGAGCGTGCCCGCCAGGGTCTCGATCACCGGCGCGATATCTTTGCGGCTGGCGGAAAATCCGTGGATGTAAACGAGCGAGAGCGGCGTCTTGCTGCGGGTGGCAGGGTCGTTCCAAATGATGGTCTTGCCCTGCTCCGGCTTCACCTCGGCGTGCTGCGCTTCACGCCTCGCCAGATAGAGATCGAGGTCGGGAACGTTTTCGACCACGTCCCGGATGGCGGATGGCTGCGGCGTGAACGGAAATAGCGGGCCGGAAAGAACAGCAAAAGCCAACAGGGCGACGGCGATGAGGATTGCGCTGAGCCGCCAGGTGCGGCGGATGAGCGGCATCTGACCTGCGGCTATCCCGCCGGCGGCTTGGTGCCGGCGGCCACCTGAGGCGATCCCCCCGCCGCTGATCCGGCCCAACGCGGTCCGGGGCTGGCTATCGTCGATGGTTCGCACGCCCGCGCCTCAGCGGACAGCGGCTCCAGCGCAGCGGTTGATTCGTCGACTCCCTGCTCGCGTCCCATCCACTTTATGATCTCGAACTCTCCGTCGAAGTGTTCGACCACCGCGGTGCAGCTTTCGACCCAGTCGCCGCAATTGATGTAGCAGAGACCGGGATCGTCGCGGATCACGGCATGATGGATATGCCCGCAGATCACGCCGTCGACGCCGCGCCTCCGCGCCTCCGAGATGAGCGTGGTCTCGTACTCGCCGATGAAGTTGACCGCGTTCTTCACCTTCAGCTTGGCCCACTGGGATAGCGACCAGTAGGTCAGCCCCAGGCTTCTTCGGATCGCGTTGAAATAGGTGTCGAGCCAGATCGCCAGGTCGTAGGCGCCGTTGCCGAGCAACGCGAGCCAGCGCGCATGGCGGATGACCACATCGAACAGATCGCCATGAATAACCAGGTAACGCTTGCCGTCGGCGGCCGTGTGGATGGCATCCTCCACCACCTCGATGCCGCCGAAATGGGTGCCGTAATAGTCGCGCAGAAACTCGTCGTGGTTGCCGGGAATGTAGCGAAGCTGCGCACCCTTGCGGGCCTGACGCAGCAGCTTCTGCACGACGTCATTGTGGAGTTGCGGCCAGTACCAGCCGGTCTTCAGCTGCCAGCCGTCGACGATGTCGCCCACCAGATAGACCGTGTCAGCCTCGTGGTGGCGCAGGAAGTCGAGAAGCTTGTCTGCTTGGCAGCCTCTTGATCCGAGATGGATGTCCGACAGAAACAGCGTCCGGACCCGCCTCGGCCCATTCGAAATCCGTTCAAGCATCCGCGTTCCTGTCAGCGATTGCGCGGACTTATCGGCGATTTCTGTTGCAGCCACATGACGGCGCAGCACGGGCCGCTGGCGCGCGGCGCGGCGGTTTCGTCATCGGGCTGTTATGCGACGCTCCCTAGACTCACTGCGATTCGCCCAACCCGAGAACGTCAGTGATCACAATGACGCGACCAGGACCGCGGCCAGGGGTCAACAGAGGTCGGCTGCGCCGATGATGCAAGCGGCTGCGAACCTGCTTTCGGGGTGGCTCGCGCTCCTGCTCGCTGGACTGTTGGAGATCGCCTGGGCTCTCGGTCTCAAATACTCGAACGGCCTCACCAGATTCTGGCCGAGCGTGGCGATGATCGCGGCCATCGCGCTGAGCTTCGGCTTGCTCGCGGTGGCCTTGAAGTCCGTGCCATTTGGAACCGCCTATGCCTTATGGACTGGGATCGGAGCCGCGGGCACGGTGATCATCGGCATGGTGGCGTTCGGTGAGCCGGCGGACCTGTTCCGGGTGACATGCCTCGTCTTCATCATTGCAGGAATGGTCGGCCTCAAGCTCGCCTCCTCGCCTTGAAGATCGACCGGCCGTCGGCCGCCGGTTGAGCTGCGGAGCCTGCCGGGTCGATGGAACGGGAATCGCCTGACCCCTTCACGCAGCTGTCGCAGAAATGTCGAGTCGCTGTCAGACGATGCGGGCAGCTTCCGCCGCGTGATTCGACGGCGGAGGCCCGATGGCCGTTACCACTTTTGCCGAACGCGCCCTCACGCGACGCCGCTTTCTTGGCGCGGCCGCGTCCTCGGCGGCGATCTCCGCCATCGCCAGGCCCGCGCTCAGCCGCGCGGCAGACCGACCGCTGATCACCCACGGCATCCAGTCCGGCGACGTCTCGATCGATTCAGCGGTGGTGTGGGCGCGCGCGGACCGGCCGTCGCGCATGCTGGTCGAGGTCGCGACCAGCGACAGCTTCAGCAACGTTCGCGGCGCCGTCTTCGTCGATGCGCTGCCGGAGACCGATTTCACCGCCAAGGCGCTGATCGAGGGCCTGCCGGCCGGGCAGGACATGTTCTATCGCATCCGCTTCCAGGATCACTCTTTCCCGACACTCCTGAGCGCGCCGCAGATCGGGCGCTTTCGCACGGCTCCGAGCGAACGGCGCAACGTCTCGTTCGTATGGTCGGGCGACACCGCCGGCGGTGGCTGGGGTATCGACGAGGCGCGCGGCGGCATGCGCACTTATGCCACCATGTTGAAGTCCCGCCCGGATTTTTTCGTTCACTGCGGCGATCACATCTACGCCGATTGTCCGATCCCGTCGGAGCGCAAGCTGACGGACGGCGGGGTGTGGAAGAACGTCGTGACCGAAGAGAAATCCAGGATCGCCCAGACGCTGGCGGAGTTTCGCGGCAACTACAAATACAACCTGCTCGACCGGAACGTGCTCGCATTCAATGCCGAGGTGCCGCTGCTGGCGCAGTGGGATGATCACGAGGTCACCAATGATTGGTGTCCTGGCGAGGCCCCCGGCTGGAGAGGCTACGTCGACAAGAGCATACTCACCCTGGCGGCACGCGGATGTCGCGCGTTCCACGAATTCATGCCGATGCGCGAGACCCTGGCGGAGGCCGGACGGGTGTATCGCAAGGTTTGCTATGGTCCGCTGCTCGACATCTTCCTGCTCGACATGCGCTCCTACCGCACGCCTTACGGCGAGGACGGCTCTGCCGCCGCCATCCTCGGCCCGGTGCAGATGTCCTGGCTCAAACGCGAATTGATGAGCTCGCCGGCGACCTGGAAAATCATCGCCGCCGATCTGCCGCTCGGAGTGGTGAGCGGCGACGCGATCGCGCAGGGCGATGGCGCGCCGCGCGGTCGCGAATGCGAGATCGCCGACCTCCTCGTCTTCATCAAGCACGCGGGCATTCGCAATACGGTCTGGATCACCGCCGACATGCACTACACCGCCGCGCACTATTACGACCCGAACGCGGCGGTGTTCCAGGACTTCGAGCCGTTCTGGGAATTCATTTCCGGCCCGATCCACGCCGGCAGCTGGCATCCGCAGCAGCTCGACAACACCTTCGGCCCGCGCGCCATTTACCAGAAGGGCTGCAGCGGCGCCCAGCGCGACGACCTTGCGCCCTGCTTCGGGCTGCAATTCTTCGGCCACGTCGCGATCGACGGCGCCACCGAGGTCATGACCGTCACGCTCAGGGACGTCGACGATCACGCGTTATGGTCGACCAAGATCGAGCCGCAAATGCAAAAATGGTC
>DASSJW010000227.1:0-3086 GCA_035690995.1 Xanthobacteraceae bacterium | reverse complement strand
ATCCGGACGTGCGAAATAGATGTATTCGAAGATGCAGGGCCGCGCCGCCATCGGCGGGAACGGCTTGTGCGAGTGCATGCCGTCTTCGTCGAAAACCACCACCTCGCCGTTCTCGACGTCGCGGACGTATTTCGCGCCGATGATGTCGAGTGCGCAGGTCTCCGAGGCAAGGATCGGCTGGCCGTCGAGCTTCCCGATCACCAGCGGACGGATGCCGAGAGGGTCGCGCGCCCCAACGAGCTTCTTATTGGTGAGGCCGACGAACGCATAGGCGCCTTCGAGCTGGCGCAGTCCCTCGATGAAACGGTCGATGAAGCGGTTGCGCCTGGCGTTGGCAACGAGATGGAGGATGACCTCGGTATCGGACGTCGATTGCATGATGGCGCCGTCGCGCACCAGCTGGCGCCGCAACGTGAGCCCGTTGGTCAGATTGCCATTGTGGCCGATCGCCAGGCCGCCGCCGTCGAGCTCGGCGAACAGCGGCTGCACGTTACGCAGGATGGTCTCGCCGGTGGTGGAGTAGCGCACGTGGCCCATCGCCGACATGCCGGGCAGACGCTCGATCACCTCCCGGCGGGAGAAGTTGTCCCCCACGAGACCCATGCGGCGCTCGGAATGGAACCTCTTGCCGTCGAACGAGACGATGCCCGCGGCCTCTTGCCCACGGTGCTGAAGGGCATGCAGGCCGAGGGCGGTGATGGCAGCCGCATCCGGATGCCCGAAGATGCCGAAGACGCCGCATTCTTCCCGCAGCCGGTCGCCGTCCAGCTCGGACCCGCCCCAGGACGACGCTTCGCGATCGGCCGAAGTCGGATCGGTCCGACCGCGGCCGAGATCGAGCCCGGCGTCGCTTGGAGTGTCGGTCATCTTGCCCATCTCCTCATGAATTCCTGGCGCGGTCAGCGCGGCGCAGCCTTGCCGCGCAGCAACTGCTGCATGCCGGACCGGTCATTGACCCCATAACCCGCCGCTTCGCTGGGAGGCTCGAGGCCCGATCGCTGTCCGGGCGCCGGTGCCGTCGGCTCTTCCTCTTCCGGCTTGGGCTTCTTCAACCGCTTCAAGATGGTGCTTTCAGGGTCATCCGGCAACATCGACATCAGCCAATCGCCGGTTCCCTGCAGCACGACTCGCGACTTGGCGCTGCGGACCCATTCGGGCTGGCTGCGGTCGGGCACCAACCAGGCGAAGAACAGGAAGGCCACGACGACGATGACCAAGCCGCGCCCGAGCCCGAACAGGAAGCCCAGAGTGCGATCGAGGGCTCCGATGCGGCTGTCCAGCACCATGTCCGAGAAGCGCACGGTGATGATGGAAACGATCAGCAAGGTGCCCAAAAAGGTGCCGCCGACCACCACCGCGGCAGCGATGATGTCGTTGTTGAAATAGGTTTTCGCGAACGGCAGCAGCTTCGTATAGCTATACAGCGTCACGATGGCGGCGATCACCCAGGCGGCGATCGACAGCACTTCGCGCATGAACCCGCGGATCATCGCGAGCAATGCCGAGATCAGCATGACGCCGATCAGGATGATGTCGAGAAGAGTGATGGGCATGGTTGAGTTCGGATTCTCTGACACTTCCAAAGGGGTGCCGGCCGAATCGGCAAGTCGACTGAGTTCAACCTTCGCGCGTCTCGCTGTGCCGGCAAGCCCCTGCCGAGGAATCGCCCCAACTTAATCAAGATTCCTGCCGTTACCGTCCCGTTGGACGCCGGGCAAGCAACGCGCGGCAGTTCGCGCGCTGTATAGCCGGACCGGGGCGGCCCGTCATCCGTCTTATTGATCTGGGGCGCCGATCCCGAACGGGCGAGGGCGGAGATCCCGGTCTCTCGCCGCCGTTTTGAGCCGTCACGGCGCCCATGGATCGATCATTTCCAGGCATTGGGCCGGGCCGGAGCGGCGAATCGAGGAGGCAGCAAGGGGCGGGGCTCTCATCCAAACTCGGCCTTGCGCGCTCTGGCCCCTGATCCCTGTCGTCTGTCATCGGTATTCCGTGGGCGGCCGTCCGGCTCCGATGTTCTGGCCCTGGATTGCGCGGCGATGTCCGCAACCAGGCTCGCCAGACTGCCGACAGATTGCAGCGACAGACTTGGCTCGCTCGCACCTTCCGCACGCGCGGCTTCCGGAAGAATGGCGCGGGCAAACCCGAGCTTCTGCGCCTCCTTGAGCCTTGATGCGGCCTGCGCCACCGGCCGCACCGCGCCCGAGAGCGATATTTCCCCGAAATAGACCGCGTCGGCAGGCAAGGACGCGCCGGTCAGCGAAGAAACCAGCGCCGCGGCGGCGGCGAGATCAGCCGCCGGCTCCTGGATGCGAAGTCCGCCCGCGACATTGAGATAGACGTCGTGAGCCGAGAGCCGCACGCCGCAGTGCGCCTCGAGCACGGCAAGAACCATCGACAAGCGGTTCTGGTCCCACCCGTTCACTGCGCGCCGTGGCGTGCCGAGCGAGGAGGGCGCGACCAGCGCCTGGATTTCAACCAGCAATGGGCGGCTGCCTTCGATGCCGGCGAAGACCGCCGTGCCGGGAGAACCGAGATCGCGCTCGGAGAGAAAGAGTTCGGACGGGTTGTTAATCTCGCGCAATCCACCCCCCGTCATCTCGAACACGCCGATCTCGTCGGTCGGACCGAAGCGGTTCTTGGCGGCGCGCAGGACGCGGAATTGGTGCGAGCCCTCACCTTCGAAGGAGAGCACGGCATCGACCATGTGCTCGACCACGCGCGGGCCCGCGATCTGGCCGTCCTTGGTGACGTGACCGACCAGAATGATGGCCGCGCCCGAGCGCTTGGCAAAGCGGATCAGCGACTGCGCACTCGCGCGCACCTGGGTGACGGTGCCGGGGGCCGATTCGACCATGTCGGTCCACATGGTCTGGATCGAGTCGATGATGACGAGGCGCGGAACCTCGCCTTCGCCCAGCGTCGCCAGGATGTCCTCGATCGAAGTCTCGGCGGCAAGTTCGACCTGTGCGCCGGCGAGGCCGAGTCGTTCGGCGCGTAACCGCACCTGCGCTACTGCTTCTTCGCCGGAGATATAGACCGCACGCTGCTTGGCGCGGGCCAGGGTTGCCGCCACCTGGATCAGC
>DASSJW010000226.1:0-3982 GCA_035690995.1 Xanthobacteraceae bacterium | reverse complement strand
CCGCGTCTTGCCGGCGGCCGCCTTCGCGGCACGCTCCTCCACGAGCTTCTTCAGCGATTCGAACGTGTGGCAATCGTTGAACCGGATGTTGAAGCGCGCGCGCGCCTCGCCCGGAATGAGATTGACGACGGTGTTGCCGATATCGATCGAGGTGAATTCGAGGTTCGAGGCGTCGAACCGGGCATTGCCATGGTCGAGCGGCGCCGCCATCAACGCGCTCATGAGCGTGACCAGTCCGCGCACCGGATTGTCGGCGCGTTCCGGATAGGCGACATGGCCCTGTTTGCCGGTAATGACCAGCGTGCCGTTGAGCGAGCCGCGCCGGCCGATCTTGATGGTGTCGCCGAGGACCGCCGCATTGCTCGGCTCGCCCAGGATGCAGTGATCGAAGGTTTCACCGCGCTCGGCCGCCCATTTCAAGAGCTTCACGGTGCCGTTCACGGCAATGCTTTCCTCGTCGCCGGTGATCAGGAACGAGATCGAGCCCTTGGGTTTGCCGCCGCGCGCGGCGAGGTGATCGAGCGCGGCGGCGAGCGCACAGGCGACCGCCCCTTTCATATCGACCGCGCCGCGGCCGTAGAGCGTGCCGCCGACGATCTCGCCGGCGAACGGCGGGTGTGTCCATTTCGCCTGCTCGCCCGGCGGCACCACGTCGGTGTGGCCGGCGAAGACCAGGTGCGGGCCGGCGCTGCCGATGCGGGCATAAAGGTTCTCGACCGGCGCCGTGCCGGGCTCGGTGAAGGTGACGCGGTGGACGTCGAAGCCGGCCGGCTTCAGGGCGCCTTCGATCACGCCGAACGCGCCGCCTTCCGCCGGCGTCACCGACGGGCAGCGGAGAAGGTCGCGCGCGAGCGCGGCGGGATCGGCGACCGGCACATTCATCGCGGCGGCTTTAGCCGGCGCCGTGCGCCGGCGTCAACGCGCGGCCCCGGGGACGGCGGCGGGGCCCAGGGCCGCGGGCTCGAGCGGGTCGGGGCCATACTGGTTTGGCCCCACGGTGCCGCGCAAGCAGCCGAGTTCGACAAAGGCCCAGACCGTGATGGCGAAGCCCACGAGATGCAGGACCAAGCCCATGTTTTCCATCTCGTTGCCGATCGAGCTCGCAACGCCCGGACCCACATAGAACAGGACCAGCCACCACGCCGACTTGTCGCGATCGTGCAGGCGCTTGGCGCCCAAGGCGAGACTGACCCAGAACAGCGGGAGGTAGAGAATGATCAGTATCGCCATGGTCAAAAAGGCTTCAGCGAATCTGCGCTCTCCGACCATGACGATGGCGATGGCCACCAGAATGATCACGCCGACGGCGACGGCGATATTGGTCAGCCAGTAGGGCTTCCGGTTCAGGCGGCCTTGGAATGAGAACAGCAGCTGGGTCATCGACATGGCTCAAACCCCTTGTTTGTTTCCCGCCGCAATGATTTCGTCCGATTCTGCCGGCGGGTGCTAGCTCTTCCGGCCTGTCGCATCGTCAACGACGAGATGCGGGACGCGCGCCGGTCGGCTCAATCGCGCAACAATTCGTTGATCGAGGTTTTCGCGCGAGTCTTTTCATCTACCCGCTTGACGATCACCGCGCAGTAGAGGCTCGGGCTCGGACCGCCATTCTTCGCCGGCTTGCCAGGGAGCGAGCCCGGCACCACGACCGAATAGGCTGGCACCTCGCCCTGGAACGTTTCGCCGCTCGCGCGATCCACGATGCGGGTGGAGGCGCCGATGAAGACGCCCATGGACAGCACCGAGCCCTCGCGCACGATGACGCCTTCGGCCACCTCCGAGCGGGCGCCGATGAAGCAATTGTCCTCGACGATCACCGGCCCCGCCTGCAGCGGCTCGAGCACCCCGCCGATGCCGGCGCCGCCGGAGATGTGACACTTCTTGCCGATCTGCGCGCACGAGCCCACCGTGGCCCAGGTATCGACCATGGTGCCGGAATCCACGTAGGCGCCGAGATTGACGAAGCTCGGCATCAGCACCACGCCCGGTGCGATATAGGCCGAGCGCCGCACCACGCAGTTCGGCACCGCGCGGAAACCGGCCTCACGGAAATGCGTGTCGTTCCAGCCGTCGAATTTGGAGGCGACCTTGTCCCACCACACCGCTTTGCCGGGGCCGCCGCCGATCACGCTCATGTCGTTGAGCCGGAACGACAGCAGGACCGCCTTCTTGAGCCACTGATTCACCTTCCAGTCGCCGTTGGCGCCGCGCTCGGCGACGCGCGCGACGCCACGGTCGAGCAGGTCGAGCGTGGCCTCGACCGCCTCCCGCACCGGGCCTTTGGTCGACGGGCCGATGGCATCGCGCTGCTCGAAGGCGTCGTCGATGGTCTTGGCAAGCTCGGTCTGCGACATGGGTGGACCCTGGCGAAAATGCCTTGAACGAGGTCCGGTTTGTCGGGAATAGCGCGCAGCGAGTCAAGCGCGGACGCTCCGTCGCCCCGCGCTGGCGGGCTTCGATCAGGGCGCCTTGATCCGCTCCAGAAACCCGACGAGATCGTCGGTCACGTGGTCGACATGAAGCGCGTCGCGCCCCTCGAGCTCCCAGCCCTCGCGAAACACCTCGCGCGTGTGCTCCGGCACCACCAGCACCGTGGTCATGCCGAGCGCATGCGGCACCGCCAGGTTGCGCGCGAGGTCCTCGAACATCGCGGCCTTTCCGGCGTCGACGGCGTGCGCCTTGAGAAAGCGATCGTAGGTCTGCGGCGACGGCTTGGGGTCGAGCTCGGCCGCGACGATGTCGAACACATCCTCGAAATGGCGGTCGAGCTCGAGCCGCGCGAGCACGGCATCGGCGTGCCGGCGGGTGCCGTTGGTCAGGATCAGCTTGCGGCCGGGAAGGCTTTCGATCGCCTCGCCCAGCGCCGCATTGGGCGTGAGCGGCGAATGATCGATCTGGTGCACGAAGTCGAGAAAATCGTCCGGCTTCATCCCATGCACGGTCATCAGGCCGCGCATCGAGGTGCCGTAGCGCTTGTAGTAGTCCTTCTGCAGACGGAACGCTTCCTCGTGCGTGATCTTGAGAAAGCGGGCGATGTAGTCGCGGATGCGCTCGTCCACCTGCTGCCAGAGGTTGAGGTGGTGCGGATAGAGCGTGTTGTCGAGATCGAACACCCAGGTCTCGACGTGGCCGAAGGCGCGCGGGGCGGGGCGGGGGGAGGAGCTCATGACGCGGCGGCGATCCGATCCCTGATCACGCTGCGCAGCGGCCGCTCGAACGCCAGGATGACGAGGCCGGCCGCCATCGCGATGCCGGCGATCATGAGAAAGAACATCGGCTTGTCCATTCGGCTCCAGAAGCTGCCGAGCCAGCCGGCGATGAAGTTGCCGGCAAAGCTCGTCGCCAGCCATACCCCCATCAGCATCGAGACCATCCGCGCCGGCGCGACCTTCGACACCAACGAGAGCCCGATCGGCGAGAGATAGAGCTCGCCGATGGTGATGACCACGAAATAGCCGAGCAGCCACAGCCAGCTCGCGTCCGGGGCGCCGGCCGACTGCCAGGCCGCGCCGACCATGATCAAGTTCGCGAGCGCGACGCCGAAGCAGCCGAGCGACATCTTGGTGACGCTCGAAGGCTCGGTGCGGCGCTTGGCCTGCCACGTCCACAGCGCGCCGATGAAGGGCGTGACGGCGAAGATCAGGCACGGATTGAAGGCCTGGAACCAGGTCACCGGGATTTCGCCGCGCCAGACGAGGAGATCGATCGCCCGGTCGGTATAGTCGTCGGCCCATAGCGCAATGGTGTTGCCCTGCTGCTCGTAGGTGGCCCAGAACAAGGTGGTCGGCACGAACAGTGCGATCAGCGCGAGGATGCCGTGGCGCTCGCTGCGGTCGAGCGGCCGCTTCTCGATGCCCGCTGCCATCGCCTTGTGCAATTCGTCCGGCGGCAGTCCCGGCAATGCGTAGAGGTAGATCGCAAGCGCGATCGTCATCCCGACGCCGGCCGCCGTGAAACCGTAATGCCAGCCAAGCTCCTCGCCGAG
>DASSJW010000225.1:0-11807 GCA_035690995.1 Xanthobacteraceae bacterium | reverse complement strand
AAGCGCGTAAACCCCAAATCGGAACGGCGTGCGGGCAAGAGCAGCCGCGCGGGCGCCAGCCACTCGCGCCGCGCGAAGGCGAAGCCGCGGCGCGCCGCGGCGAGCCGCCGCAAGCCCGCGCAGAAGAAGAGGTCGGCGCGCTGACCTTCCTGAGCGCGACGCTCCCAGTCGGGATCAGAGCGCCGCAGGCCAGGCACGGCCCGTGGCGCTCAACCGCGTCCAAGGCGATGGTGTGCGCGCCCGTCCAAAAGGTCGTTGACGATCAAGGGGCTCAAGGCTCGATGGCGAACCGCAGCCGTCCCGCCGGCTTCAACGTCTTCGCGTCGAAGGTGCGGATCTCGATGCCACTGCCGGTATCGACGGTGACCGTGATGCGGTCCTCCGCCACGGCGGTGGCAATGATGCGCGAACCCTTGGGCAGCAGCGCAGTCACGTCCGCGGCCGGCGCGCTTCCCTCGCCCTTGAAAACGCGATAGCCGATGACGCCGATCACCGCGGTAATCGCGATCAAGGTGGTGACGCCGGAGATCAGCATCAGCCACCGCACCTTGGCCACCATGCGCGCGGCCTCGGGATCGAGTGGCTGGTCGTCGTCCGCCAACGGGTTGCTCATGGATTCGACGCAGGCGCGCAGCGCGACAGTGGTGGTGGCCGCCGAGGAGGCCGGCGAACGGCTCGACCGCGTGCTGGCTGCGCGCGTGGCCGAGCTGTCGCGCTCGCGCCACAAGGCGCTGATCCTGGCGGGTCGCGTCGCGATCGACGGCACCACGATCCGCGATCCCGGCCACCGCGTCAACGCCGGCGGCACGATCGTGCTCGAGCTGCCGCCCGCCCAGGACGTCGAGATCAAAGCGGAGAATATTCCGCTCGCGGTCGTGTTCGAGGACGAGGAGCTCATCGTGGTCGACAAGCCGGCCGGGCTGGTCGTCCATCCCGCTGCCGGCAACTGGACCGGCACCCTGGTGAACGCCCTGATCGCCCATTGCGGCGACAGCCTGTCCGGCGTCGGCGGGGAGAAGCGCCCCGGCAACGTGCATCGCCTCGACAAGAATACCAGCGGCCTGATGGTGGTCGCCAAGACCGACCGCGCCCATCGCGCACTGAGCCGCCAGTTCGCCGATCACGGCCGCACCGGCCCGCTGCGGCGCGGATATCTGGCCTTTGTCTGGGGCGTGCCCGACCGGCCGCGCGGCACCATCGACAAGCCGATCGATCGCCATCCGCACGCCCGCGACAAGATGGCGGTGCGCGAGGGCGGCCGCGAGGCGCTGACCCATTGGGAGGTGCTCGAACGTTACGTGGGGACGGACGGCGCGCCGGTGGCAAGCCTGTTGGCGTGCCGGCTGGAGACCGGCCGCACGCACCAGATCCGCGTTCACCTCGCTTCGATCGGCCATCCCTTGCTGGGGGACGATGTGTATGGTCCGGGCTTCAAGACCAAGGCGAATCAACTCGGGCCGGAGGCACAAAAAGCCCTCGCGGCCCTTGGCAGACAGGCCTTGCATGCCTATCTCCTGGCCATTGAACACCCATCACAAGGCAAAGATCTGGAGTTCCGCTCGGAACTGCCGGACGATCTCCGTCGTTTACGCCACAGCCTCGGTGCACAGGGCACGCCGGCTTAATCGCAAAAGCTTTGGAAAACAAAGGCTTAAGCGCACACGCAGGGGTCACGGTGACGTGACGCCGAGTTCACTTCCTTTGGTCCCCGTTTGTCCTGTAATGTTGCGGCTGCGATCAGTCTTCGCGGTTGCAGCAAAGATACGCACCGTCGGCTCGGGGAGCGGCGGTGTGCTCAGCCTGCCGGCCTGACCGGGGGCAAACTTTTGGAGGGCGCTACCATGGCCCGTACTGCCGCACTACCCATTCTCACGGCCGAATCCGGCCTCACCCGCTATCTGGAGGAGATCCGGCGGTTCCCCATGCTGGAACCGCAGGACGAATATATGCTGGCCAAGCGCTGGCGCGAGCACGGTGACCGTGACGCCGCGCACAAGCTGGTGACGAGCCATCTGCGCCTGGTCGCCAAAATCGCCATGGGCTATCGCGGCTATGGGCTGCCGATCTCCGAGGTGATCTCGGAAGGCAATGTCGGCCTGATGCAGGCGGTGAAGCGATTCGAGCCGGAAAAAGGCTTCCGTCTGGCCACCTACGCCATGTGGTGGATCAAGGCGGCAATCCAGGAATACATCCTGCGCTCGTGGTCGCTGGTCAAAATGGGCACCACGGCAAATCAAAAGAAGCTGTTCTTCAACCTGCGCAAGGCCAAGAGCAAGATCTCGGCGCTGGAAGAGGGCGACCTGCGTCCCGACCAGGTCAAGCTCATTGCCAAGCGTCTGGGGGTGACCGAGCAGGACGTGGTCGACATGAACCGGCGCCTCGGCGGCGACGTGTCGCTCAACGCCCCGATCCGCGAGGACGGCGATTCCGGCGAATGGCAGGATTGGCTGGTCGACGACGTCTCCGACCAGGAGACGCGTCTCGCGGAGGACGAGGAATCGCAGAACCGCAGAAAGGCGCTCGGCGACGCGCTTTCGGTGCTCAACGACCGCGAGCGTCGCATCTTCGAGGCGCGTCGGTTGGCAGACGACCCGATCACGCTCGAGGACCTGGCGGCCGAGTTCGGCGTTTCGCGCGAGCGCGTGCGCCAGATCGAGGTCCGTGCCTTCGAGAAGGTGCAACGGGCGGTGAAGAGCCGTATTGCGGCGATGGAAACCCGCCCGGCGGCGCCGGTCCTCCAAGCGCATTGACCAACCGTAGCGTGGACTAAGGCGCGCGTTTGCGCGCGTTGCCCACGCGCGTCAGAACCGGAACCGTCTCGCTCTTACGAAACGGCGGCCTCCCCACGCGGATGATCCGCTTGGGCACGGCGGCGTACGCAGTCACGCGCGCGCAACCGGATAAATCTGTCTGCGTCTGCGCCAGTGCGAGCGCGTCGGGCCTACTGCTTCCACGCCTTGAAGGCTTCGGCGAACGCGCGCTCGCCGGGTGAGCCTTTTTCCATGGCGAGGATGGCCCGCCGGTTGTTGTTGTAGACCACCGGGATGTCGAACCAGCCCCGCTCCTTGAGCAATTGAAGATTGCGTTCCTTGTCCGCCTCCTGGTTGGACAGGCCGACCAGGTAGAACCCGGGCGTGACTTTCACCGCGAGCCCGGCGAGCGGCACGCCGCGCGTCTGCTCGGCCTGTTTCATCAGAATGCCGGGAACGTTGGAGATGCCGCCCGCGGGGAAATCCGGCGGCAGCTTGAACATGATCTCGACCGTATGCGTGGCCGGCAGGCCCTTGTCGGTGTTGCGGCGGAACGACCAGGTCATCGCCAGCTTGCGCTCCGGCACCTCGACGTCGGCACGGACGGCGAGCTCCGGCGGCTGACCCGGGCCCGGGGTCACGGTCTCGGTGCGCCAGATCGCCGAACCGACGAAGCGTTTGCCGTTGGGATCGGCCGGATCTTCTTCATACAGCACCACCTTCTGCGCAGCGCCGGCGCCCGGCAGCGCGCCGGGTGCAGGGGTGGCCGGCGTCTGCGGAGTGCCGGGCTCGATCCGGTCGGTGATCTTGGGTCGCGTATTGGTCGCAGGCGGCGTATCGCGGACGGTCTCGACCGCCGGCGAGCGGAAGGAGCTGTAGAGCGCGACCATGTTCGGCCACTGCCACAGCAGCAGGCCTCCCACCGCGAGGAAGACCAGGGCAACGACGCCAGCCTTGATGAGATTGCGATAGGAGCGGGGCGGCCGCGTCTCCTCTTCCAGCTCCTCCTCGAATTCCAGATCATCCTCGATCGGCGGCGGCGGTGCGCGCCGGTCCTGCGGAACAGCGGAATGCGAGTCGTCGAAGCCCGCTGCCGGCTCGAGCATCGGCTCCGAGAAATCATCGTGCGGGGCACGCTCCTGCGGCGCGTGCGGTTCAAACATGCGTTCCTGCGGCGCATGCGGATCGAACATGCGTGGCTCGGCGCCGTCTAATTCCGGCCGGTCGTAGGGGCGTTCTGCGCCCTCGATGTCGGGTGTCGGAGCGCCGCCGAACAACTCACGTCCGGACGTGTCTGTCCGTGCCGAGGCAGCGCCCGCTTCCTTGGCAACGGAAGGAGCCTCCCTGAGGCCGGCGTCCGAGAACGCGCGCGGCTCGGCGCCAAAGCGACGCGGCGGCTGGCGCAGCGACGGCTCCGGCCGCAGCGGCCGATCGAAGATCGAATCCGATTGCTGCGCATCCGGCAGCGTCGGCGGCGGCGAAGGCGCCCCCGGCTGGCGCCCCAGATCGGGCGGCAACGCCGACGGACGGGAGAGGGTCGAGCGCGGCTCGATCGAGCGGACCTTGGCCGCGCGGGCCTGGCGCGATGCTTCGACGAACTGACGCGCGGATTCGGCCTCGACCTTGCGGATCGATTCCTCGAGCGCGAGGCGCTCGCGGGTGATGTCCGACTCGTTGAGCGCCGGCGTGACCCCCCGCAGTTGCGCCAACAGCGCGGCGCGCGCGCGTTCGTAGAGCGCGCGGCGGTTCTCGCCGTTGTTCTTTTCAAGACCGGCGACGGCGCGGGAGATCAGCGGATAATAATCGGCCATCGGAGCTTACTCGTTGCGTCTGCGGAATGCCGCCCCTGCTTGCTCACATCATCTCGTCCGAAACGTCTGCACCTGTTCGGAATCATGCTCTGTTTCAATTCTCGAACGGGTTGTGCATCAGGATCGTGTCCTCGCGTTCGGGGCTGGTCGACAGCAAGGCGACCGGGCACCCGACCAGTTCCTCGACCCGGCGCACATACTTGATCGCCTGCGCCGGCAGCTCGGCCCATGAGCGTGCGCGCGCGGTTTCGGCCTGCCAACCTTCGACCGTCTCATAGATCGGCTCGACCATGGCCTGGCCGTGCTCGCTCGCCGGCAGATGATCGATCTCGCGACCGTCAAGACGGTATCCCACACAAACCTTAAGTTCCTCCAACCCATCCAGAATGTCGAGCTTCGTCAGCGCCAGACCGGTGATCCCGCTGGTGCGCACGGTCTGCCGCACCAGCACGGCGTCGAACCAGCCGCAACGCCGCGGTCGGCCGGTCACAGTGCCGAACTCGCGGCCGCGCTCCCCGAGGAGCCGCCCGATCTCGTTGGTCTGCTCGGTCGGGAACGGCCCGTCCCCCACCCGCGTCGTATAGGCCTTGCAGATGCCGAGCACGTAGCCGATCGCTCCCGGCCCCAGGCCGGAGCCGGTCGCAGCCTGGCCGGCGACCGTGTTGGACGAGGTCACGAACGGATAGGTCCCGTGGTCGATATCGAGCAGCGCGCCCTGCGCGCCTTCGAACAGGATGCGCTTGCCCTCCCGCCGCTTCTGGTCGAGCAGGGACCACACCGAATCCATGTAAGGCAGCACGCGCGGGGCGACGCTCTGCAGCTGCCGGTGGACGGTATCGACCCCGACCTCTTCCAGTCCGAGCCCACGCCGCAGGGCATTGTGATGGATCAGCAGCCCCTGGATCTTGCGCTCCAGCGCCAGCGGATCGGCCAGGTCGTTGACCCGGATGGCGCGCCGGCCGACCTTGTCCTCGTAGGCCGGGCCGATGCCGCGGCGCGTGGTGCCGACCCGCGTGAGCGTGTTGGAGGATTCGCGAATGCTGTCGAGCTCCTGATGCAGCGGCAGGATGAGCGTGGCGTTGTCGGCTATGCGCAGGCTTTGCGGGGTGATGTCGACCCCCTGCCCCTTGAGCCGATCGATTTCCTCAAGGAGTGCGCGCGGATCGATCACGACCCCGTTGCCGATCACGGACAGCTTCCCCGGCCGCACCACGCCCGACGGCAGCAGCGACAGTTTGTAGGTCGTCCCGTCGATGACGAGCGTGTGGCCCGCATTATGTCCACCCTGGAAGCGAACAACGATGTCGGCTTGCTCGGACAGCCAGTCGACGATTTTCCCCTTCCCTTCGTCCCCCCACTGGGAACCAACCACGACCACATTGGCCATGAGGCGCCTTTCCTCCGCGTCGCCGACGCCCGGGATATCCTCGCAGCAACAAGGGCTTGCCCGGCATCGCGACCCTCTATGGGATAAGGGATAGTACCCGCGCAGGCAAGCCAACCCGCCCGGACGGCACCCCCGTCCGAACGTCAGCCACCTGATTTTGCGGGCCTTATCAACCCCTTGCCGTCGCGCCACGCTAACCACAGCGGATGATTCCGCTCTCTCCAAGGCCATCTCGCGGCAAGATCGCGGCGGCGAGTGGTCCGCTCTGCATGCTGTCGCCGACGCGGCCGGTTTCAGCGGCGCAACGCGGGAAATCCGCCGCAGCTCCGCCGCCAGCCATCGCCACGGCTCAAGGTGCAGCCCGCAGGACAAGGTGTCGCGGCGAGCAGGCTCGATGGGGATTCAAGCGGGCTGCGCGCAGCATGCTGCTGCGCTCGTCAAACGCTCGCGTACCGAAGAATCGGCGCCCTCTGTAAGGTACTTCACACGGAGAGAAGGTCGTCGGCTCCTATCCTGCGGTCTCCAATGTTGGAGGGAGCTATGGAAAACAGGATACAAGTCGCCAACTATGCCGCCACGCTGACCCGCGAACTTTGCCGGATGTGCCGCAAGGTCGAGCTCGACGACCTTGCCTATCTCCTGGAGGTCGCCGCCGCCGAGGCCTCGAAAGAACGGGCACCGAAGCGGACGACGAACGGCTCGGTGCGTGGAGCCCTGCCCCAACTGAGCGCGCAAAGCGGTTGAGACCCCGATACAGCGACCATGGCCGATGCTTGGCCGGTCGGTTGCAATGCTGGCCTCGGATCTTACTCCTCAAAACTTCAGCGGACGCGCCTGCTGCACCTGCGGCAGTGCGCGTACCGCCGTCAGCACTTGCGGCGGCAATTCCCCATCGATCTCGATCAGCGCGATGGCGTTGCCGCCGGGTGCGTCGCGGCCGACATGGAAGGTCGCGATGTTGATCCCAGCGTCGCCCAGCGTGGATGAGAAACGCCCGATGAACCCGGGCTTGTCCAAGTTGGTGATGTAGATCATCGACGGGCCGAACTCGGCATCCATGCGGATGCCCTTGATATTGACAATGCGCGGCCGCCCGTCGGCAAACACTGTCCCCGACACTCCCCGTGTCTGGCGCTCGGTCACCACCGTCACCGTGATCAGGCTGTCGTAGTCACCCGCCGCCTCCCGCGTGATCTCTTCGACCACGATGCCGCGATCCTTGGCCACGATCGGAGCGGAGACGACGTTCACCTCCTGCAGCATCGGACGCAACAGGCCCGCGATGGCGGCCGAGGTCAGCGCCTTGGTGTTCATGCCGGCGACCCCGCCTTCATAGGACAGCTGCACCTTGGTGATGCCGGTCTCGGTCAATTGACCGGCAAACGAGCCGAGCTTCTCCGCGAGCGCGATGAACGGCCGCAGCTGCGGCGCCTCCTCCGCCGTGATCGAGGGGAAGTTGACGGCATTGGAGATCGCACCGCGCAGAAGGTAGTCCGACATCTGCTCTGCGACCTGCAGCGCGACGTTTTCCTGCGCCTCGGTGGTGGCGGCTCCGAGGTGCGGCGTGCACACCACGTTCGGGTGACCGAACAACGGATTCGCCGTCGCCGGCTCCTCGGTGAACACGTCGAAGGCCGCACCAGCCACATGACCGGAATCGAGGGCCGCGCGCAGGGCATTCTCCTCGACCAAACCGCCGCGCGCGCAATTGATGATGCGCACGCCCTTCTTCATGGCCGCGAGCGCCTTGGCATCGATGATGTTCTTGGTCTTCTCGGTCAGCGGCGTGTGCAGGGTGACGAAATCGGCGCGCCTGATGAGCTCGGCAAGATCGACCTTCTCCACGCCCAGTTCCAGCGCACGTTCCGGCGACAGGAAAGGATCATAGGCGATCACCTTCATTTTCAGTCCGATCGCACGATTGGCGACGATCGAGCCGATGTTGCCGCAACCGATGACGCCCAGCGTCTTGCTGGTGATCTCGACCCCCATGAAGCGGTTCTTCTCCCACTTGCCGGCCTGGGTTGATGCGTCCGCCTGCGGGATCTGCCGCGCCAGCGCGAGCATGAGGGTGATCGCATGCTCGGCAGTGGTGATCGAATTGCCGAACGGCGTATTCATCACGATGATGCCCTTGGCGGTGGCCGCGGGAATGTCGACGTTGTCGACGCCGATGCCGGCGCGTCCGATCACCTTGAGGCTTTTCGCCCTCTCCAAGATCTTCGGCGTGACCTTGGTTGCGGAACGGATCGCGAGACCGTCGAAATTCCCGACGATCTCGGCGAGCTTCTCCTTGTCGCTTCCGAGTTTCGGCTGAAAATCGACCCCGATGCCGCGATCCTTGAAAATCTGCACCGCGGCGGGAGAGAGAGCATCGGAGATAAGGACTTTGGGGGACATGATCGAGAACCTGTTCCAAGCGACATGCAGTGTTTGGTCTCGCCATGCGCGGGGTTGATCCGCACATCCATCTTCTTGCGAACAAAGAGATGGATTGCCGGGTCAGGCCCGGCAATGACAGCGGCGCCTACGCCGCCTGGCGCAGCGCGTCCTTGCTCTTGGCGAAGGCCCAGTCGAGCCAGAAGGTGAGCGCCTCGACGTCGGCGCGCTCGACGGTCGAGCCGCACCAGATGCGCAAGCCGGAAGGCGCGTCGCGATAAGCGTCGATGTCGTAGGCGACGCCCTCCTTCTCCAGCGCCGCAGCGATGCCCTTGACGAATGCCGCCTGCGCCTCGGCGGACAGCTTGCCGACCGCGGGGTCGACGATCTTCAGGCAAACCGAGGTGTTGGAGCGGGTGGCCGGATCGCGGGCGAGAAAATCGATCCATGGCGTGGCCGCAACCCAATCCGCGATCACCTTGGCGTTGGCGTCGGCGCGCGCGCGCAGCGCCTTCAGGCCGCCGAGCGATTTGGCCCAGCCGAGCGTGTCGAGATAGTCCTCGACGCACAGCATCGAGGGCGTGTTGATGGTCTCGCCCTCGAAGATGCCCTGATTGAGCTTGTTGCCTTTGGTGAGCCGGAAGATCTTCGGCAGCGGCCAGGGAGGGGTGTAGGTTTCGAGCCGCTCGACCGCACGCGGCGACAGGATCAGCATGCCGTGCGCGCCTTCGCCACCCAGGGCCTTTTGCCAGGAGAAGGTGACGACATCGAGCTTGGGCCAGTCGAGTGCCTGCGCGAAGCAGGCCGAGGTGGCGTCGCAGATCGTCAGTCCGGCACGATCGGCGGCGATCCAATCCGCATTCGGCACGCGCACGCCCGAGGTCGTGCCGTTCCAGGTGAATACCACGTCGGAAGCCGGATCGACCTTGGCGAGATCGGGAAGCTCACCGTAACCGGCCTTGAGCACGGTCACGTTCTTGAGCTTGAGCTCCTTGCTGACATCGCTCACCCAGCCTTCGCCGAACGATTCCCAGGCCAGCATGGTCACCGGCCGCGCGCCGAGCAGCGACCACAGCGCCATTTCGACCGCGCCAGTGTCGGAGGCCGGGACGATGCCGATGCGGTAGTCAGCAGGGACCTCGAGCACCTCGCGGGTGAGCTCGATGGCGCGCTTGAGCTTCGCCTTGCCGATCTTCGATCGGTGCGAGCGTCCCAGAACGGCGTCGGTGAGGGCGGAGAGGCTCCAGCCGGGGCGCTTGGCACAGGGGCCGGAGGAGAAGTGCGGAACGGCTGGCCGCACGCCAGGAGTGGCATTGGTCATGACCTATCCTTCCAGATAGTCGCCCCTCGGTGGGGAGGGGTGTCCCGCCGCCGGACATACGGAAGGAGCCACGCCGCGTCAAGCGGCCTCATGCCGTACCAGGGCCTTGCGCAATGCCCTGATACGAAAGTGCCACAGTCGCCGGGAGCCACGGCCCGCGCCAAACATTAGAGCGGGATACCGAAAAGTGGATACCGGTTTTCGGAAAGGATCATGCTCCAACAAAAAGGCTAGAGCGGGAAAACGATTCGAAGAAAAGTCATCCCGCTCTAAGCGCGCCGGACCGGCTATGGTCAGTCGTCGTCGGCCTTGCCGATGTAGTGTTGGGAATAGAGCTCGAGCCCGAGCTTGGCGACGAGGTCGAGTTGCGTTTCCAGAAAATCGATGTGCTCTTCCTCATCGTGCATGAGCTTCTCGAACAGGTCGCGGGTGACATAGTCCTTCACCGCGTGGCAGTGGGTCGCTGCCTCCTGATAGAGCGCGCGCGCCGACATCTCGGCGGCAAGATCGCAGTCGAGCACTTCCCTGACGTTCTGGCCGATGTGCAACGGGTCGAGCACCTGCAGGTTGGGAAATCCGTCGAGGAAGATGATGCGCTCCATGATCTTGTCGGCGTGCTCCATCTCCTCGATCGACTCCTTGCGCCATATCTTGGCCAGCGCTCGGAAGCCCCAATTGTCCAGGAGCCGGTAATGCAGCCAGTACTGGTTGATGGCCGTGAGTTCGTGCCGCAAGCCGCGGTTGAGATATTCAATGACTCTTGCATCGCCTTGCATGTATCCACCCTTGCGCGAATCTGTCGGCGGCCAAATTTGGAATTAGTCGAACCTTGCGCAAAAATGCTTGGCGCGACAAGGGGGATGCACGACCCTTGCCGCCGGCAGCAACATCATCGATGCGGTATGGGGCGGCCGCCGCGGATTAACCGCGGTGCTGGCCGCTCGGGCAACATTGGCAGCCGGCGCCGCAGGCGCCCGCGATGGCCTCGTCCATGATCCGGCGGATGGTGCGCGCGCACCGGCCGCACTGGGGGCTGCACCCGAGACAGCCGTAGACTTGCCCGGTGGTGCGCGGCGTTCGCTCAGCCGCAAGGGCCGTGCGAACGTCGTGGTCGGTCAGCACGTTGCAAGAACAGACGATCATGGAAACCCGGCGGTCCCAGCGCGTTTAGTTCATTATGCAACTATCGATACATGAGCGCCGCCGGCCAAGCAAAAACAAAACGCCGATTTTGTAGATATTCCAATCTATTTCGACCGCGCCCGCGGCAGTGGGTGTTTTGCCAGCAAAAGCAATGGGATAGAACCCTGCGAGGCGAGGCTTATGCGGCGTTGGTCAGGGCGGTGACGATATCGTCGACCACCTCCTCGACCAGCACCTTGTCGTCGCCCTCGCCCATCACGCGGATCACGGGCTCGGTGCCCGAAGACCGCACGATCAGCCGACCATGTCCGTCAAGGCGCGCTTCCGCGTCCTCGATGGCGCTGCGCACCTGGGCGTTCTCCAGCGGCTTGCCGCTCTTGTAGCGCACATTCTTGAGAACTTGCGGCAGCGGATCGAAGCGGTGGCAGACCTTGGACACCGGCTGGTCTTGCTTCTTGACCACGGCGAGCACCTGCAGCGCGGCCAGCAGGCCGTCGCCGGTCGTGGTGTAGTCGGAGAGAATGATATGGCCCGACGGCTCGCCACCCACATTGTAGCCATGGGCGCGCATCTGCTCGAGCACGTAGCGGTCGCCGACCGGCGTACGGATGAGCGCAATACCCAGACTGCCGAGATAGCGCTCCAGGCCGAGATTGGACATCACGGTTGCGACCACGTTTGGCTTGGCGAGGCGGCCATCGGCCTGCCAGCTTTCCGCAATCACCGCCAGCAACTGGTCGCCGTCGACGATGTGCCCGCGCTCGTCGGCGATAAGCACGCGATCGGCATCGCCGTCGAGCGCGATGCCGATATCGGCGCGCATCTCTTTCACCTTCTGACAAAGCGCCGCGGGTTCGGTCGAGCCGCATTCGTGATTGATATTGAAGCCGTCGGGCTCGACCCCCATGGTGATCACCTCGGCATCGAGCTCGCGCAACGCCTCCGGGGTCACGCGGTAGCCGGCACCGTTCGCGCAATCGACGACCACGCGTAGTCCGCCGAGCGAGAGGTTTCGC
>DASSJW010000224.1:0-18792 GCA_035690995.1 Xanthobacteraceae bacterium | reverse complement strand
TGCAGCACCCGGAACTGGTTGCCGCGCTGCTCCCGGCGTTGCGTGCCGACCTCGCGCTCGCGGAAGGCTATGGGGTCGAGCCGGGAAGCCTGGTCGATTGTCCGATCACCGCATTCGGCGGCGCTGACGACACCTCGCATTGCGCCTCCCCGCGATCCTGGAGACGCTTCACCAGCGGCCAATTTCGCACCCGCACCTTTCCTGGGGGGCATTTCTACCTGTCGACCGCGGCGGAGCTTCTGGCCAGGGAGATCGTCGGGGATGTGCGTGCATCCCTGGGCCTGCACGCATCGGCCGCGGGCTCGCGGGCATGACCGTTCCCGGCGCCGATCCGACAGGCCTATCGGTCGGCGAAATCCATGTGTGGACTGCCCGCCTCGTCGACGGCGATCGTGCCACGGCCGGCCAGCTGGGCATTCTGTGCCGGGAGGAGCGGGCCCGGGCGGCGCAGTTCGCGTTCGAGCGTGATCGTGCTCGCTTCATTCAAGCGCATGGCATCGTGCGGCGCATACTCGCTGGCTATTGCGATACGGACCCCGCGACACTGAGCTTTGCCCGCAACCGTCACGGGAAGCCAGCTCTCGCCCTGCGGGGCAACGGCCCCAACCTCCAGTTCAGCGTCTCGCACAGCGGCGATTGTTGCATGCTCGCGCTCCGCCTCGACCACGCGATCGGCGTCGACATCGAGAAGTTGCGCGAACTGCCGCAGGCTGCGGCGATAGCGCAAAGCTATTTCACCGCGGCGGAAAGCGCAGTGCTCGCGGCCTTGCAGGGAACGACGCAGCGGGATGCTTTCTTTCTCCTGTGGACCCACAAAGAGGCCGCGGTCAAAGCGCTCGGGATCGATTTGGCGGCTCACCTCGGCCGGCTCGAGTTTGAGCGCGATCCGGCCGGACAATTGCGGCTTGCCGCTTGGGACGGCGATACATCCGTCACACAAAGGTGGTCCATTCTTCGTCTCGACGCTGAACCAGGCTATGTCGCCGCCTTAGCCAGCGAGCGTCCGATCCAATCGCTGTCGTTGCGAAACTGGAACGGCACTGGCGCCGATTGATGCAGGTGCCCATGTCGTGATCGAGCTACTCATACGATTGCAAACCGTGGACATCTAGCAGGAATTGTGCGATGTTTTGCGCATGCTTGATGACGTGAAATCGTCGGGACGATAACGTCGCTGAGGTTGCGTTGTAGAGGGAGTGTCCGATGTTTTTCGACAGCGCGCGTCCGCATCCGTCAAGCTCCGACACACACGAATCCCGCCTGCGCTTCGGCATGATGCTTGCCGAGATCTGGCACGAGTGGTTCGACACGATGTCGCAGGTGGCCTACCAGACCCACCGAGCGTGCGAGTTTTTTGCCGAGAATGGAGGACCTTCGAACGGACAATATGGGCCGTTCGACTTCCGTGGCTCGCGCCAATCGTCCGAAGGGTGGGACGGCTCGATCGACATGGATCAGCTGAGACAGTGCTTGCAAGCGATGGATCCGGCGCAGGCGGCACGCGTCATTCATGCCGTGCAGACCATGCAGGCCATGGAGGCCATGCTGAAGGCGCGAAGAGCGCGCGCGAACGAAGCAGAGGGGGCTCCCTGGTAGGGATGTGAATGGCAACACAGGGGCGGCAAGGGCGGGTGGGCATGGACCGTCATTGGTTGACCCAGCGATTCCGGTCCTGGGACGATAGACCGGCGCTTATTTGGCGCAACGAAAGCTGGTCGTTCACCCAACTCTGCGAGGGTTGCGAGGACTGGCTCGGCGAACTGGAGCAACACGGGGTCAAGCCGGGAGATACGCTGGCGATCTGCGGCGACTATTCACCCAAACTGTGCGCACTGCTGCTGGCCGCTCTGCTGAACCGCAACATCATCATTCCGCTGACGTCCGCGACCGCCTCTCGCTGGAATCAATTATTGGAGCTGGCGCAGGCCCGGTTCGCCGTTCGCTTCGACGGCGACGATGCGTGGCACGTCACCCGCTTCGACCGCAGCGTGCGCCATCCCCTGCTGCGGGAACTCCAGCGACGCGACACACCTGGTCTGGTTCTATTCAGCTCGGGCTCGACCGGCGAGAGCAAAGCCTCCGTGCTCGATTTCAGCCGGCTATTGGCCAAGTTCGAAGTACCGCGGCCGGCCCATCGCACGCTCGTGTTCCTGCTGCTCGACCATATCGGCGGCATCAACACGCTGCTGCATGCGCTCTGTCATGGCGGGACCATCGTCACCACCCGGGACCGCAGCCCCGACGCCATATGTGCCGCGATCGAGGCGCATCGGATCCAGTTGCTGCCCACGACGCCGACCTTCCTGCGGATTCTGCTGATCGCCGACGTGATCGCGCGGCATGACCTGTCCTCGCTCGAGATCGTCACCTATGGCACGGAGCCCATGCCCCCGAGCACGCTCGCGGCGATCCGGGAGGCTCTGCCGCGCGTGCGGTTCAAACAGACTTACGGACTGTCGGAACTCGGCATCCTGCCGACCCGATCGCGCGATTCCGGCTCGGTGTGGCTCAAACTCGCCAATACCGGCTATGAGCACAAGATCGTCGACGACGTGCTCTGGATCAAATCGCCGAGCGCGATGCTCGGCTACCTGAACGCGCCGTCACCGTTCGATGCGGACGGCTGGTTCAACACGCAGGATCTCGTCGAACAAGACGGCGAGTACATTCACATTCTCGGCCGCAAGTCGGAGTTGATCAACGTGGGCGGCGAGAAGGTGCATCCGACCGAGATCGAAAATGTCCTGCTGCAGCTCGACAACGTCAAGGACGTGACGGTACGCGGGCATCCCAACCCGATCACCGGCGAGGTCGTCGCGGCCAAGATCACCACGCTCGCGCCGGAGGACCCAGACGCGCTCAAGCTGCGAGTCCGCCGGTTCTGTCATACGCGGCTCGAGCGCTACAAAATGCCCGCCGTCATCGAGGTGGTCATGGAGGATCATTACGGTGCGCGTTTCAAGAAATCGCGCAACCAAGCATCAATATGGCGTCGTACCGGCACCGATGCCGGGCCGTAAGTTGGTGAGGCGTGAGGACAAGACGACCATGCCCCAGAGCAGAAAGGTCGCCCTGGTCAGCGGGGGAAGTCGCGGCTTGGGGGCCGAACTCGTATCGGGGTTTCTCGACCGGCGCTATGGAGTAGCCACGCTGAGCCGGACCAAGACGCCTTTCATCACCGACATGTTGCGGGCGCGCAGGCGCGGGCATTTCCATTGGAGCGCGGTGGACGGACGCGATCACGAGGCATTGCGCGCCTTCGTAAAGGAGGTCGGCGAGCGCTTGGGCCGTATCGACGTGCTCGTGAACAATGCCGGCATCGCCATGGAGGGTATTCTTTCGACGATGCGCACCAGCGAGATCGTCGAGGCCGTCCAGGTGAACCTCACGGCGGCTCTGGTGCTGACGCAAGCCTGCTCGCGGTTGATGCTGCGGCAGGGCTCCGGCTGCATCGTCAACATATCATCGGTGAATGCCATCCGCGGCCATTCCGGCGTCGCCGTCTACAGCGCCACCAAAGCCGCGCTCGACGGCATGACGCGCAGCCTCGCCCGCGAGCTCGGCCCGCGCAAGATCCGGGTCAATTCGGTCGCTCCCGGATACTTCGACAGCGACATGGTCAGCCACATGGCCGAGGAACAGAAGCAGCGCATCGCCCGGCGCACGCCGCTCGGCCGGTTAGCGCGCATAGACGAGGTCGCGAGCGCCGTTCACTTCCTGACCTCCGAACAGGCGTCCTTCATCACCGGGCAGACGCTGGTGGTGGATGGGGGCATCACATGCTGACCGCGCCGACACTCGCGCAAATCGAATCGATCGTGCATGCCAGGATCCGCGCGGTTCTGGCCGAGCGCGCCGGCGAGGTCGGTCGCCTGTCGGGAGCCGACAAGCTCAGCGCAACGCTCGGGCTCAGCTCGCTCGACCTGGCCTTTCTCGTGGCCGATTTGGAAGCGGAGCTTGGTGTCGACCCATTCGCCAAGCTCGTCTCGATCACCAGCGTGCGATCGGTGGATGACCTCGTGCGGGCCTATCAGCAGGCGTTCTTTCCGGAGCTCCAGCTCCGCGGCGAGGACGACGCGGTGGCGGCAGCGGTGAAGCGAGCGCACACCAGACGCGCGCGGAGAGAGAGGAGCTGATGGGCGGCAACAGTTCCGCAGGCGTTGCGATCATCGGCATCGCCTGCCGTTTTCCCGGCGCTGCTGATCCCTCAGCCTTCTGGCGAAACCTCTGCGAAGGCGTGGAATCGATCACTGCGCTGAACGACGAAGAGCTCCTGTCGGTTGGCGTGCCCCGCGAACTGTTGCGCAGTCCGTCTTACGTGAAGGCCGCTTCGCTGCTGCCGGACATCGACCAGTTCGATGCCGCCTTCTTCGAATATTCGCCGGAGGAAGCGCGGCTCATGGATCCGCAGCAGCGGCTGCTGCTGGAGGTGGCGTGGGAGGCGTTCGAGGATGCCGGGCAACCGCCCGGCGGCGCGGCCAAGCCGGTCGGCGTGTTCACCGGATTGGGCGGGGTGGTCAGCAGCTATCTTGTCGATCGACTGCCACTCAGCGCGGACCTGCCGGGCTACACCGGAACCCTCACCCACCTCGGCAACGACAAGGATTTCGCCAGCACTCGAATTTCCTACAAGCTCAACCTCACCGGGCCGAGCATCAACGTACAGACCGCCTGTTCGACCTCATTGGTGGCCGTGCACCTCGCCTGCCAGGCGATTCTCGCCGGCGAATGCGACATGGCGCTGGCGGGCGCCGCCAGCGTGCGCGTGCCCCAGCGGGTCGGCTACACCAGCGTCAAAGGCGGCATCCTCTCGCCCGACGGACATTGCCGCGCCTTCGACGCCGGCGCGCAGGGCACGATTTTCGGCAGCGGCGTCGGCGCCATCCTGCTCAAGGACTTGGCCGCTGCCGTCGCCGACGGCAACCAGATCTACGCCGTCATCCGAGGATCGGCGATCAACAACGACGGCGCCGACAAGGTGAGTTACACGGCCTCGAGCGCCGCCGGCCAGGCGCGCGCCATGGTCGAAGCCTTGCTCATGGCCGACGCGTCGCCGGACGACATTGCTTATGTCGAGTGCCATGGAACGGGCACCGCAGTCGGCGATCCGCTGGAAATTGACGCATTGACCCGCGCCTTCCGCACCGGAACCGAGCGCAGCGGCTTCTGCGCGATCGGCTCGGTCAAGACCAATATCGGGCACCTGGAGCAGACGGCGGGACTTGCCGCGCTGATCAAGACCGCGCTGGCGTTGAAGCATGGAAAAATTCCGCCCAGCCTCAACTTCCGCAACCCCAACCCGAAGATCGACTTCGCCGCCAGTCCCTTCGTCGTCAATACCGCGTGCCGCGATTGGCCAGCGGGCGAGCGCTCCCGGTTCGCCGCGGTCAATTCGCTCGGCCTCGGTGGGACGAACGCGTTCATCGTGCTCGAAGAAGCGCCGGCGGCAACCGGGACGGCGGTCGCGCCGGAGCTGGACCTGTTCACGCTCTCGGCAAGGACCGATCCCGCATTGCATGCTTCGATCGGACGCCACCTCGCGTGGCTCGCGGGCGATCAAACGCCGTTGCGCGACCTTTGCTTGACCAGCACAAGCGGCCGAGCGCATTTTCCCGCGCGGTTTGCGGCCGTCGTGGGTTCGAAAGAACAATTGCGAGACGCACTCGCGGCGGCAGCCGGCGGCGGCGCCGCGCCGCGACCGACCGGAGAACGCCGGCTCGCCTTTCTGTTCTCCGGGCAGGCGTCGCAATACGCGGGAATGGGCGCGGAGCTCTATCGCCATCAGCCCGTCTTCCGCGAGGAAGTCGACCGCTGCGCCGAGATCGCGGGCAAGCGTTTGGCGCAGCCGCTCAGGGACGTGCTCCTGTGCCGCCACGCGGATACGAGCCTGATCGATGAGACCGCCTACACTCAACCGGCGCTGTTCGCGGTGCAGGCCGGCCTCATCGCGCTGTGGCGCTCCTGGGGGATCGTTCCCGACGTCGTCCTTGGGCACAGCATCGGCGAGTTCGCGGCCGCTTATTGCGCGGGCGTGTATACGCTCGAGCAAGCCCTCGGGCTGGTCGTGGAACGCGCGCATCTCATGCAAGCGCTGCCGCGGAACGGCGTCATGGCCGCCGTTTTCTCGGATGAAGCCACGGTGGCGACCGAGATCGAGCAGTGCGGTCGCGCGGACGTTGCGATCGCGGCGCTGAATGGGCCGGCGAACACGGTCATCTCCGGAGCGCTCGACACGGTGACGGCTCTCATCGCTCGATTCGAAGGTCGTGGCGTCCAGTGCCGATTGCTGACCGTGTCGCATGCCTTCCACTCTCCTTTGATGCGACCGGCGGTGGACGCGTTCGCTCCTGTCGCTGCTGGCGTGCAGGGTCAGCCGCCGAAGGTCACTTGGATCTCGACCGTCTCGGCGACGCCGATGCATACGCCGCCTGACGCCGGATACTGGTGTGATCACGCGCTCAACGCCGTGCGTTTCGCCGATGGAATGCGGGTGCTGGGCCAGACCGGAGTGTCCGACCTGGTCGAAATCGGACCCGGCAGCAGCTTGCTGTCGCTCGGGCGCCAAAGCGTGAACGCAGATGCCACGGCGTGGCTCGGCTCGCTCAGCAAACGCGGCGAGTTGAAAGAGATCCTGACGAGCCTCGGCGAGCTCTATCGCCGCGGGTTCGACATCGATTGGGACGGATTCAATCGGCCATATCCCGGTCGGCGCGTTTCACTACCGACCTATCCGTTCGAGCACCGCCGCTTCTGGATCGAGGCCGATGCCGCGCCGCGACGGACCGCCTCGCTCTCCAATGGATTGACCGGCGCGCGCTTGCGCTCGGCGATGCCGGATGCGCAATTCGAGAGCAGCTACAGCCTGCAGCGTTTCGGATATCTCGATGACCATCGCATCTATGGCATGCCGGTGCTGCCGACAACCGTCGGGTTGACGGCGCTGTGGGATGCCGCGGGCGAGTATTTCGGTTCCGACGCGGTCGAGATCGCCAATCTGCAATATCGCGAGGCGATGATCTTGCCGGACAGAGGCGAGCGGATCGTGCAATCGATCCTCACGCCCGTGGATGATTCGACCGCCGAGTTTCGGTTCGCCAGCACCGGGATGAATAGCGGGGATGACTGGCGGACCCATATGGTCGGCGTGGCGCGCAAGCAGAACGCGGCGCAGAACGGGCAAGCCGCGCCGCTCGAGCTCGATCACGTCAGGCAACGGTGCGCCGTTTCGATCCCGGTCGAGCGCTACTATGAATCCCTGCGCGCCCTTGGATTGGAATACGGCGGATCGTTTCGCGGGATCGAGATGCTGCAGCGGGGCAGCGGCGAGGTTCTGACACGCGTTCGGTTGCCTGCCCATCTTTCCGTCGACGGCCAGGCCGGGCTGCACCCGGCACTGCTCGATGCCTGCCTCCACCTCTATCCGGCATTGGTCGACGCCTATGGCGACTTCACGCAAGCGGCCAACGCGCTGCGGCGCACCTACCTGCCGATCAGCGTCGAGCGTTTCCGCTGCGCCGCCGGACTCCGTGCCCGGGAAGTTTGGGTGCATGGCGCGCGACGGCAATCGGAGAACGGCCATTCGGAGATCTTCACCACCGATATCGCCATCTATCAGGACGACGGTCGGTTCGCCGCCGCAATCGAAGGACTATCGCTGAAACCATTGCCGCCCGAGGCATTGCGGCCGCCTGTCGCGAAGGGGGCGTCTTCCGTCGACCAGACGGCCAGTCCGACGATGCGCAGCGAGAGACGCGGCCCGGATGCAGCAGCCATAAGATCGCAATTGACAGAAGCGAGCGGAACGGAACGCCGCGAATTGCTCGTCTCCTTTGTCCGTCAGGAGGCGATGAAGACCTTGGGCATCACCGAAACGATCGATGCGGCCCGGCCGCTGGGCGAGCTGGGGCTCGATTCGCTGATGTCGGTCACGCTTCTGAACCGGCTCGAAGCAGCGCTTGGGATCAAGGTCTCGGCCGTCAAACTCATTCAGGGCCCCAGCGTCGAGCAAATCGCGGATGATATCCTCACGGAACTGCCCGCCGCCAATGATGCAAGCCGGCCACAGCCGATCATGGCCGAGCCCGAGCATTCTGCCGGCAGTTCGATCGCCGCCGGCGTTGTCGCCGAGGACGATGAAGCCGGGCGGCAACCGATCGTGATCCCGGCCAAACATTCCACCGGCAGTTGGCTTGTGATCGTGGGCCCGAAGACGGCGCCCCGCCTTCGGCTGTTTTGCTTTCCTTTCGCCGGCGGGGGCTCGGCGGTTTATCGGAACTGGGCGCAGTTCATCGATCAAACGATCGAGGTGATCGCCATCGAACCGCCCGGCCGTCTCGGCCGGATCACGGAGACACCGGTCACCGATCTGAAGGAGTTCGTCGAACAAGTCGCCACCGAGATGGGCGACCTGCTGGACCGCCCGTTTGCGTTCTTCGGCCACTGCTTGGGCGGTTTGACGATGTACGAGACGGCGCGCCGGATCATCCATACGACCGGGCTACGGCCGCAGCATTTGTTCGCCTCGGGTGCGCGGCCGCCAGACCGGATCAGCGACCAGGGCCGCTTCGAAGAACGCGTGATGCAAGATCTGTTGAAGCTGGCGCAATTCCGTATCGGCCTGCCGGCCTACGCCCAATCCGACGATGTATTCGCCGAACTCATCCGCCATTTCAACGTGCATGCGACCCACCGGCTTCTCAGCGAGCCGGAATTGCGAGAACTGATGTTGCCGGTCGTGCGCGCGGAATTTCAAATGGCGAGCAGCTACCATTTCGTGGCCGAGCCGCCTTGGGAAATTCCGATCACCTGCTTCGCGGCAAAAGGCGACCCATACGTATCGCGCAAACACGCTTTGGGCTGGGGACGCTTCACCAATTCGCGTCTGCAGGTCCATATCAGGGAGGGCGCCCATTTCGCGGTCGTCGACGACATGGCGTTCATTCACGATGTCATCAATCGGGAGCTGCAGAACCTGGCCTTGACTGCCGAGCCGAGCGGGCCGGCCTGGTAGCGTCGTCATGGTTCGGCGGCATGAGACCCAGACGAGCAGATCACTCAATTAGTCGTTGACCCGGCCGCGTACCTATATACCATAAAAGTTGCAGAATGAGAAACTGCAATCAAAAGCTGAGGACTTGAAGGCCTCGACAGTCCGCCAAAACAGCATGTGAAATGGGGCTCGGAAGCAAACCTGGTCCGCAAGGACCCACAGATGGGGGTGTCACATGAATGCCGACAGACCTGAGAAGACCAGCAAACGAACCGGCGGAGAACCAGGCAGCGAGCCCCCTGCGGCAACCACCCCCAACCAGCCGCACAGGTCGAGCGACCCGGCCGCCGCGATCGCGGCGATCGCCGCGATCAGGAAGTTGGCCCTGACGATGCCGGACAGCATAAGCCCGGCCGAGGCCATCGCCGCGATCGAGGCATTGGCAGAAAGCGCGCCGGGCGCCAAGAGCGCGGCTCTAGAGGCGATCACGACCGTCGGCACAGGCCCGGCGGACGCGGCCGGCGCGAGGGCGAGAAAACGGAAGCGGGCGATTTGCCTCGCCGGCGGCGGACCGGCGGCAGGATTGCACATCGGCGTTCTGGAGGGGCTGAAAGAACGCGGAATAACTTTCGATGATGAGAACTCTGTCTGGGCGCTTTCATGCATCGGCGCGTGGGTGGGCATCATCTACAATCAGGCCAAGAAAGGCGAAGGACTTGCGGCAATCAATAAGTTTTTTCGCGATGTATTTCGCGATGACGAGTCTTTCCGAAGCTTTCCAACGAACACGATATTTTCTCCCGATTGGTTTGGCTACCTCGACGCCCTGCAGGATTTTGTGTGCAGGCCTGAGAGTTACAGAAATGCATTCGTGCCGCGAAAAATGATGGAGTCATTGCTGTACAGCCTGTCCCTTCTGGGGGATCGCAGGAACTGGAGGAAGAACTTCAGCGAGGGAGATTTCAATCGCTGGACGCTCAATCACGTCCTCGCCGTGCACCCCGCGGCGCGCTTTTTGACGGCGCTGATCTTCAAATCCAAGATCAACGGCCGGACCAAGCTTTATTATCCGGACAGCAGTTTTCTGACAGACATCAAGTTCGAACGTCTCAATGAACCTGGCAAACCGTACGTCTTTCACAATGCGTGGAATCTATCGAGACAAGAACTTACATTGTTCTCCAATCGAGACCCGGCGGGAGAGAGGTATAAGCGTATCACCCCCGCAAGCCTGTGCGCCTGCTCTGCGCTCCCGTTGATCGAGCAAACCGTGCAGATCGATGGAGATATCTATTGCGAGGGGGCCTTGGTCGACACGGTCAATTTCGAAGACCTGATCGAAGACCATCCCGACCTGGACGAAATATGGATCAGCCGGATCGTCGACGCCGGCCAAATTCTTCCACCTAAGAACATTCTGGATTCGACGGCGAACCTCTGCGAGCTGTTCGCGGCCACGGTGGGCGAAGATGACGTCAAGCTGTTCAAATATCACGTCAAGGACGCCATCCTGAATAGTACGGGAGCCAAGTGGACCGGTACCATCATCGAGATCCAGGTCGAGAGGAATATCAACTTCGAATGGTCGCACTCCAACCTCGAGAACGGGCGCCACAAAGGTCGTGAGGCGGCGGAGAAAGCCTACAAACGATACACGGAAAAAATCCAAGGGAAGCAGGATGGCCAGCTGCTCATCGTAGAACCGACCCCCGAAGAAAAAGAGGCGAGAGAAAAAGCGAGGAGGGACCGCTTCATTGCAGTTGAGCAATTACGGCCTTGGCTTCACGCAGATCACGGGTATTGAAGCCTTCGCTAAAACGGCCGCAGATCGATGAAAGCACGTCATGCGCCGCGGCGTGCTTGCCTTGCTTCATCCAAAGCCTGGCCAAGTCCGTCGCCGCGCGAAGCTCGAGCGACCGCGCCTGTTGGCTGCGGGCCGTTCGCAATGCCTGGTCGAGCAGGGCCTCCGCCTCGGCATCCGGTGCGCCGCGCATGAGCAGCGCGCGGGCCTTCAGCCGATACAGTTCGGCCTCGAAGAACCGCTCGCTGTTATGGCTGACGACCGAGAGACCCTGATCGATCGTCTCCAGCGCTGCCTCGGGCTCGTTTTGCAGCAGCAAGGCCGGACACAGCAGCACGAACTGCGCCGTGATCCCGAGCTGATAGCCGGCTTGCTGATATTCGCCCAACTCGGCCACCACGTCGTCGAGCCGGCTGCCTGAAATATCCAGCACGGCCATGCAGATGCCGCGGATCGCGCGCGACAGTCCGAGCCATTGGCGAAATCCATGTTGCTCGGATATGGCGAGACAACGCTCGGCGTAACCCTGGGCGATGACCGGCTCGCCGCGCAGAGCATGGAGAACCGCGGCATAATACCAAGCATAAGCATGCGTATGCGCATGCTGGACCGTATCCGCACGTTCAAGAGCGGCATCCATTCGCAACACCGCCTCGTCGACTTGGCCGAGAATCCAAAGCACCCAGGCCATGAGCACCAGCATGGACACACCAGCGTCCTGGCCGGCCGCCCGGGCCGCCATCCGATCGGACTCCTCACTCGCGCTGAACGCCTCGACAGCACGTTCGAGCGCGTCGCGGGCTTCGACGATGCGTCCCATGAACATGAGAATCATCGCCTGCCCTCGTATCCCGTTGAGCAAGGCCGGCTGATTGCCGCGTGCCTGGGCGGCACTCGGCAATCCGGCGATGGCTTCGAGGGCCTGGGGCAGCTCTCCGCGCACGACGCTGGCAGTCGCCAGCCAGAACATCACCTGAAGGTATTCCGGAGGCTCGCCGAGCCGCTCGCACAGCTCGCGAGCGCGGGCGAAGGTTGTCAACGCCTTGCTCGCCGCCGGCCCGTGCGTGGCGATGAGGCATGGCCCCAAGACCAACTGGAAGTCGAGTTCGGATCGGTCTTTGTCTTCGCCGGCCGGCAAGCGGCCGATCACCTCGATGCCGCGCTGCAAATGTGCCATGGCCTCGACGTTCGCGGAGCGCAGGGCGGCATTCTTGCCGGCCACCAGCCAGTATTCGATCGCCCTTTCAATTAACCCCGCTTCCGTGAGGTGGTGCGCCAGAGTCTCGGGCTGCGTCTGCACCACTTCCGGGAACCGCTGCTCGAGCGCGCTCGCAATGGCGGCGTGCAGCTGGCCGCGCCGGCTTTTCAACAGGCCGGCATAGGCGGCGTCCCGTACGAGCGCGTGCTTGAAGGCGTACACCGCGTGCGGAATCTCGCCCCGGCGGAAAATCAATTCCGACTCCACCAACTGGTCGAGCGCCTCTTCCAACCGGTCGGTCGGCAACCCGGCGACCGCCTTGAGCAATTCGTAGTGGAAGTCGCGACCCGCGACGGCGCCGATCTGGGCCACCTCCCGCACCGGTGCCAAGCGATCAAGACGCGCCATCAGGGACGCGTGCAAGGTCGTCGGGATCGCAAGCGATGGCAGCGGACGATCGAGCACATAATGGCCGTCCCGTTGCTGCAACATCTGGCTTTCGAGCAACGTCTTGGTGAGCTCCTCGATGAACAGCGGCACGCCATCGGTGCGCGCGAGAATCTCATCCATCACCTCCTGCGGCAGTGACTTGCCGCCCGCCACCTGCTCGACCAAGGCGGCGCCGTCGCGTCGGCCGAGGCGCGTCAGCGGGATTGTCGTCACGTGCGGGTAGCTGGGCCAGGGCGGCGTGAATTCGGGCCTGGCAGTCACGAGCAGCAGGGCTCGAAGCTGCGGCATATGCTCCACCACGGCTGCCAACAGCTCAAGCGAAGTTGGATCGATCCAATGGACATCTTCGAAAGTAATGAAAACCGGCTGCTTCGCGGCCGCCCCCTTGAGCAGCGCCAACAGCGCCGCCAGCGTCTTCTCTTTGCGTTTCTGCGGACTCAGCTCCTGCAACCGGTAGCGATCATCGGTGGGCAACGCGAAAAGATTGGCCAGTACCGCCACGTTTTCCGGGTCTGACGTGGATTGGGCCACCAGAGCGTCGAGTTTGGACAGCTTCTCGGCGGGAGTGTCGCTGCGCTCAAACTTGGCGGCGCGTTCAAGCTGGCCGATGAATGGAAACAGCGCGCTGTTGATGTGGTGCGCCGAACAGAAATAACGCAACACGGTGTGCGGCTCGTCTTGAAGCCGCTCTTGCAGCGCGAGCGCAATGTGCGATTTGCCGATCCCCGGCTCGCCCGTCAGCACCACCACGCAACCTTCGCCATGTACGGCCGTCCGCCAGCGACGCAGCAGCAGATCCATCTGCTCCTCGCGGCCGATGAGCGGCGTCAGCCTGGTCTTGTGCTGCGCTTCGAAGCGGCTTTCCACCCCGCTCGTCCGGAGCACGTGCCACGCTTGTGCCGGTTCCGCCCAGCCCTTGAGCGTGACGGGACCGAGGTCGCGGTATTCGAAATGTCCGCCGGTGAGTCGGCGCGTGCTTTTGCAGATCAGTACCGTACCCGGCTCGGCCACGGTTTGCAGGCGCCCTGCCAGGTTCGGCGTCTCGCCGATCACCGCCTGCTCCTGAGCAGCACCTTCGCCGATCAAGTCGCCCACGATGACCGTGCCGGTGGCGATGCCAACCCGGACATGCAGTTCGGTACCAATATCTGTTTGGAGGCCGGCGACGGCCTCGACCAGCGCCAGCCCCGCGCGCGTCGCCTGCTCGGCATCGTCCTCGTGCGCCTGGGGGTAGCCGAAATAGGCGAGCACGCCATCCCCCATGTAGCGGGCGATGATGCCTTGGTAGCGCGCGATGATCTCCTTGATGCAGTTGTGATAGGCCCCTATCACGCGGCGCAGGTCTTCCGGATCGAGCCGAACTGCAAGTTCAGACGAGCCGACCAGATCGCAAAACATGATCGTCAGCTGCCGCCGCTCGGCATCCGTTCGCGGCACCGGCTTAGGCCCAGGCAGCGGCGTCGGGAGAACGGATCCCTTCATGTCGGCGATCGCGCGCAACATTTTGCGACGATGCCCGAGCAAGACGCCGAGGTCCTTGAGGTCCTGCTCCGTCAGATCAGGGACGACCGAAAGGTCGATGGCATTTTCGGCGAAGCCCTGGGAGTACTCGCCCAGTCCGATCGACGCCAGCCACTCTGCAATACCGGTCATGGCAAACCTATGGCCTGCAAACGCAATAATAGCACGGACATAAGAGGCGAAGGCATATCACCGGCTGCAACCGACGGTGGCAACCCCGTGCAAGCCTGCAAAACCACGGTCTGCAAGAATGCATTCATCCGGCTCTAGCAAATGACATGAGATAATAGAATGCAGGGTTTGCGGCATTCGAGCACGCGCGGGCTTTAGACCCCCGCGTTGCCCGCAGGCGGAATTGCTTTACCTTGAATCACGATTTCGCTCCGGCATCCATGCCCGGCACCATGACCTTGCCGAAGTCCGCAACTTTTCGGGGTTATTAGTTACTGCACCGATCATTCGAGAACAAAGTCGGTACGCCCGCGCCATGGCCACGTGGCAGGAAGGCCGTAAAACGGGTACCTTTAGTCCGGTCTTGTAAGCGTTGGAGTTGGTCATGGCGCCCCGTGCCTATTGGAAGGGCTACCTGAAGCTATCGCTCGTGTCGTGTCCGATCGCCTTGTATCCGGCGACCTCCGAGCGCGAGAAGATCAGCTTCCATCAGCTCAACAAGAACACCGGCCACCGCATCAAATACCGCAAGGTCGACGCCGAGAGCGGCGAGGAGGTGGAGGCCGCCGACATCATCAAGGGCTACGAGGTCGGCAAGGGCGAATACCTCGAGCTGGCTCCCGAGGAGCTGGAAGCGATCGCCATCGAAAGCAAGCGGGTCATCGAGATCGACGAATTCGTCCCGCGGAAAGAGATCGACGAGCTCTATCTCAACAGCCCTTACTACGTGGTGCCGGACGGCGAAATCGGCCAGCAAGCCTTCGCGGTGATCCGCGAGGCGATCCGCAAGGAGGGAATGGTCGCGCTCGGCAAGGTGGCCTTCACCTCGCGCGAGCACGTCATCGCTCTCGAACCCCGCAGCAAAGGCCTGCTCGGCGTGACGTTGCGCTATCCCTACGAAGTGCGCAAGCAAGCGGATTACTTCGACGACATCGAGGACGAACAGGTCCCAAAGGACATGCTCGAACTCGCCACCCACATCGTCAAGACCAAGGCCGGACACTTCGATCCCGCCAAGTTCACCGATCACTACGAGGATGCGCTGAAAGAGCTGCTGCAGCGCAAGCAGTCCGGAGCCAAGATCGAGCAGGTCAAGGAGCGCGAGCCGGCAAACGTGATCAATCTCATGGACGCGTTGCGCCGCAGCGTGCAGGGCGAGCGCGCGGCGCCGGCGGCGACGCGGCCGAAACAGCCAGCAGCTCAGCCGAAGAAAGGGCGCAAGCGGATCGAAGGACAGCGGGAGATGCTGTTGCCGATCGAGGGCAAGCAGGCTGCGCGCGAGCCTGCCAAGAAGGCCAAGGTCAGCCGCGCGGCCAGCGCGGTGGAAACGCGCCCCGCCGCCCGCAAGCGATCGAGCCGATAGCGAGAGCCTTGTCCAGCCGCCGGTGCTGATCGAGTCAGCGCATCGATCCCGTGCTCACGTCTTCAGCGCATGAATCCGGCCGCGGGGGCGTGCCGCGGCGGTCGGGCGGCACCTTGCAATTGTCGACGCGCTGCTCGTCGCTGGCCTTGCCGCCGAGCCGCTCCTTGCCCGTGCGGGCGGGTCCGGACATGACGAACGTTGCCCCGCCATCGTCGCGCGGGGCTTCACCCGCACCGGCGAGCCCCGCTTGCAACATGAGCATGAGCGCCGCCGCTCGAACCAGCGTTTGCCCCGTCATCGATGGCAACATGAGCGTCCTCCGTTCGTGGGCGAGGGGTCGCGGGGAGATTACCATCGCCCGCGGGCAGTCTGGCAGCATCGAGACTCGCAAGCACTCCGCTCCTTGCTTTCAAATCGAGAGCAACGGCGCCATCCGCACCACCGAGAATTCGGCGACCGCGTCGCCGGCGGATCAGAAAAGGCCGGCCGTGAACCGCCTTCCTCCATCGCACGAGGCCGCGCTCAGAGCACCGGGCTCCAGGCCGCCGGCACCAGGCGATAGCCGGTACCGGCCTTCTCGATGTAGCCGAGCCCGGGGAACGGGAAATGATAGCCGCAGACGAGGATCTTCTCGGCCGAAGCCATGTCATACACGCGCCGGCGGGTTTGCACGGCCTTCTCCGGCTCGTGATCGAACATGACCTGCCAATCCGGATTGCGCAGGAACAGCTCCGGCACATTGGTGACATCGCCCTGGAAGAACAGCTTGCCCGCCCCCGACGCGATGACGAACGAGGTGTGGCCCGGCGTGTGCCCGCTCGTTTCGACCGCGGTGATGCCGGGGGCGACCTCCTGTCCCCACTCGTAGCGTGTCACCTTGTCCGTGAGATTGGAGAAGATCTTGCGATTGAACCCGAACGACGTCTTGGTGAATCCCTCCGGGGCCTTGCTCATGTTGTCGTCGCTCATCCAGAACGCCCAGTCGACCGCGGGCACCTTGATCTCTGCATTGGGGAAGGCCAGCGCCCCATCGGGCGTCTTCAGCCCGAGGATATGGTCGCCGTGCATGTGCGAGATCAAGACGATGTCGATCGTCTTCGGGTCGATGCCGGCTGCGGCCAGGGTCGAGGGCAGCAAGCCGACCGTGGGACCGAGACCGGGACCATAACCGGTATCGATCAGCACGAGCTTGGCGCCGGTATTGACCACGATCGGATTGAACGGCGCGATGATGCTGCCCTTTGGCATATAGGCGGCCTCGGCGGCGGCGAGCACCTGCTCGTTGCTGATATTGCGGACGAAGGTAGCGGGCAGCGGAATGGCGCGGGCGCCGTCACTGACGACGGTGACCTCGAAGTCGCCGAGCTTGGAGCGATAGAAGCTTGGCGCCTGCTTGCCGCTGGGCGGGGCTGCGGCGTGACCGGACGTGGCGGCGAACGGCGCGAGCGCCGTGGCCGCGACCGTGCCGGTGAGGATCTGGCGGCGAGACAACTCTGTCATGACGTTCCTCCGGGCTTGTGAGCTGGGCAGTTGTTCGCGAAACACGTGTCAGTGAAGCATTTGCGCGGCCTGAGGAGGCGCTATGGCGCTCGATACTCCAGCGCCTGCTTCGCCTGTTCGACCACGGTCGCAGGCGTGGCGAAGATTTTCTCGGCGAGCGCTTGCAAGTCCTCGCCCGAGATCGGATCGATGACGAGCCCGATCTTCTGCGCCTCGGCCAGCAGCTCAGGATCGCGCATGGTCGCCATGAACGCCTTTCGCAGCGCCGCCACCCGCTCCGCGGGCACGCCGGGCGACATCATATACGGACGGCCAAACGTCTCCGAGCTGTAGATCAATTCCATCACGCGGCGAGCCTCCGGCGTCTTGGCGAAATCGACGGCGAGCGGCACACCCATCCTGTTGATGTCGGGATGACCTTTGTCGTGTTCCTGCACCAGCACGCGGATGAAGCCGGACTTGATCCAATCCGGCCGTTGCGCCTGCAGGCTCGACCAGCTGAAGCCGCACAGCCCCTTGACCTCGTTCTTCTCGATGGCGAGCGTGATCTCGCGCGTTCCCGGATAGCCGCTGACCAGACGAAACCTGGCGCCGGCCATGTTGTTGAGCATCGCCGGAAAGTCCCGCGTCGAGGTACCTGGTTGGCTGGCGCCGATGATCAGCTCCTGGGTGAGCAGGTCCTTGAAGGATTTCACGGCCGCGTCGCTGCGGGCAATGCACACGTAGTGGTCGATGGTCGCGGAACCGACATGCACGAACTTGGTGGCGTCATGGCGCAGCCGCTTGGTGTCGCCGAGCAGCGCGTCGAGCAACGATTCCAGCACGGCGCTGTTCTGCAGCGCCCCGATCACGGTTCCGTCCTTCGGGGCCACATTGTAGACATGCGCGGCCGCGGCATTGCTGCCGGCCCCCGCCATGTTGCTCACCACCATGGCGGGGCTGCCGGGAATGTGCCTGGGCATATGTCGCGCGAGCAGCCGGGCATAGATGTCGTAACCACCGCCGGCGGAGGAGCCGACGATGACGGTGACCTGCCGGCCTTTGTAGAACTGGGCCACGGCATCCTGAGCACGCGGGGAATCAATCGACACGGCAGCGATGGCAACGACGCATGCAAGGCGGCCCCACATCGCTTCCTCCGTCGGATGCGCTCGGCTTGGCAGGCAGGCCGGATCGCGCGCCGGTACGAAAGCGATGATACCCCACGCAAGGCCGAATGTGGCCACCGGAAATGGTGGCCGGTAACGACGGTCGCGCGGCGCGCAACGCTGCCGGCGTTTTCCGCTCGACGCGGGCGCAGCGCGCGGATTAGAAGCCGCAGGCGGTCGTCATCTTGAGCGTGAAGGCGTCGAGCTCGAACTCGGAGGAGAGGTCGCGGCCGAACAGATTGAGCCATTTGTCCTGCGCGGCGTACGCCAGCCGTTCGCGCGCGCCCGGGCACTCATATTTCATCTGCGCGCTGTTCTGCAGGTGATGCACCATTTCATGCACGAGAACCGAGAGATCCGCGGGCGTCTTGCCCGTCCACGTGTCCGGCAGGAAAATCGTCTTGGTCCGATCGTCATAGACAGCAACGACCTCGCGGCGATGGGAACCTTCCGTGTTTGCCGGGAGTGAATTCAGCACCTCCCGCCGCTGCGCGGGCGTGAAGGCCTGGTAGCGCAGGAACGTGATCTCCATCGCCGGCACCAGTTGCACCTGCGGATGGTCGTAATCGCGCGGAAGATCGAAGTTCGCGGTGATCCAGGTCACCAGCGCCGTCAACAACGCCGCGTACATCTCAGCCTCCCACGGTCGCG
>DASSJW010000223.1:0-3479 GCA_035690995.1 Xanthobacteraceae bacterium | reverse complement strand
GCTCGGGCCGCCCGGCGCGAGCCCGTGCACGAGCGTGATCGTGCGATCGGGCCAGACGCTTTGAGCTCGAATCGTCGTCGCCGCGCATGCCGCGAGGGTTGCGATCGCGGCCCGGCGCGTGATCCGCGATGCCCGGCATAGCGGCCTTGGCTCGGCGTCCGGTGGACGGCGTTGCCCATCCATGACGTCCTCCCGCTGTTTTGCGGGAAGGCTAACCTGCCCAGGGCCTGGTTGTCGTGCGCATCCTGCGGCAAACGCCGGGCGCGCTCGGCCCACGTCAACGGGCGAGAGGCGGCGGCGGAATTACCGACCCAAGAGAAGGCGCGTCGCGCCCTCAGCGCACCGGATAGAACGTCGGTCCGACCGACCGCACCTTGCGCTTGCCCGGCTCCTCAACAGCCTTTTCCTCCGCCGCGGGTGCTGCCGGGGTTTCGGCGGCGGGAGGCTGGGCAGCGGAGCCCGCGACCGCGTTCGATGCCGGCCGGCCCGGATCAGGCTTGACCGGTTTGCCCTGCGCGTCGAAGCGAGGCTGCGACATCTGCCTGGCCCGTTCCTCGGTGACGACGATGTCGCCACGCTCGACGGTCTGATCGGGGCCTTGGCCCTGGCGGAGCGCGTCGGCCCAGGACTGGCCGGGCGCCCGGCACTGGCAGGCGGCGTTGTATTGCTTGCGATAGCTGAACGCGTTGGGCAGCTCGGAGTAGGACCTGCCGCTGCTTGATACGGCGCGCGCGACATCCTCACCGGGATTGCGGTGGCTGTAGAGCGCCACCTCGGCGGCCGGACAGAGGCGCCGGCAAAGCTGTTCGTCGTCGGCAAACTTGCCTGGGACGGTGGAATAGGAAATCGGGAAGTAATAGCCGTCGCAGGTTCGCACGCACAGGGTTCGGTAGGTGCCGGCGAGCGGCGCATCGGGTGCCGGCGCGACACCGCCGCCGCCGAACAGATTCTCGAAGAAGCCGCCCGGCCCGCTGTTGGCGTATTGGCGATATTGCGGGCCGCAATCGTTCTGGCCGAGCGCCACCAGGATTCCGCGCCGCTGCCCTTCGCGCTCGCCGCTGTTGCCCTGCAGCCGTTGGATCTCGGTCAGGGAGCGGTCGAGGTTCGCCCGCATCTGTTGAATCTGGTTGTTGAGCGGGCCGCATTGCGGCGACTGGCCGCTGAACAGCGCGAAAAAGCCGCCGCCTTGGCAGCCCAGCCGCTGCGACTGCTGGCCGAGACGGTCGAGCTCGGCCTGCTGCTTCGCCGACGCATCCTCGTAGCGCTTGATCTGGTCCGCTCTGGCGGGATCGATAGCGACGCCGCGGTCGATGGTGGCGAGCTGGCTTTCGAGCCGCAGGCAGGTCTGGCTGCGCCCGCCGGGGTTCTGACCGGGATACTGCGCCGCGGCCGGCGCCACGCACAGCATGACGATGGGCAGTCCAATGCCCAGTCCGCGCAACGTTTCCGCGATGCCTGTCACAGTCATGAATTGGAGCCCGACCCGCAGGCTTACAGTCGACGATGGAAGCGGCGGAATGGTGACCAAAGTGTGGAAACCCCGGGCCTGCCGGCGGTCCGGCCATCGCTGCTCGCTACCGGGGCGAACCCGGCGTCCCCAACACCGGCTTCGCCGGGTCGTTAAAGCGCCTGGCTTCGCTGCGGAGATTCCAGAGGATGCCGGTAATGATCAGTCCGGCCCCGAGAAACACGAATCCGTCGAGCGGCTCGCCGTACAGCCACCAGCCGATCACCGCGATCAGCGGAATGCGCATGAAGTCGAGCGGCACCACCACGCCGGCATCGCCTGAGCGGAACGCATTGGTGAGGCAGTAATGCGATGTCAGACCCGATAAGCCGATGCCAATGACGGCGGGTATCTGGGCTTGATGGAGTTTGGTCAGGAACAGTGGATCGGAGCCGATCAAGGCCAGCGGCAACTGGATCAGCATCATCCAGAAGATGATGCCGAACGGCGCATCGGTGCGCGTCAACTTCTTGGTCGCGACGAGCGTGACCGCGAACCCGAACGCCGCCAGCAAGACTAGCAATGCGCCCGGCTGGAACGCGGCGAGGCCGGGACGCAGGATCACCAGTACGCCGAGCAGGCCGAACACCACGGCGCCGACCCGGCTGCGCGTGAATCGCTCGCCCAAGACCGGCGCGGCGATCAGGAGGGTCCAGGCGGGCGTGGTGAACTCCAGCGCGAAGGTCATGGCCATCGGGATCAGGAGCAGACTCATGGCCCACAGGTAAGACGCGCCCACATGGACCGTGTTGCGAAAGAGATGCAGCGGCAGGTGTTGGATGCTGATGGTCGCGCGCAGCTTCGCGTGCGCGGCCGCGATCGAGGCCATGACCGCCAGACCGAAGCCGGCGCGCAGGGCCAGGATCTCCATCACGCCCAAAGTTCCCGCGAGCACGCGCACGGAGACCGCCATCGCGCAGAACGACAGCAAGGCTCCGGTCATCCAGAGGACGACGGCGACGAGGTGTCTGGCCGGCACGTGGGTTCGTTTCCGCGGATGCCCGCTCAGGAGCGGCGGGGAGGGCGCAGGACGAGGCTCATCCCGTCACTCCGCGTCGGGTTGGTTCTCCGGCCGCGCCTGCTCGAAGGCCGCAAGCTTCGCGCATGCGGCGTCGACGGCGACGAGCTTGGGAAAGCGCTCGAGTGGGACCTTCAGGCGCCGCGCATTGTACATCTGCGGCACGAGGCAAATGTCGGCGAGTGTCACGGTGTTGCCGAAGGCATAAGGCCCGGGTTCGATCAGGGCTTCCAGCGCGTCGAAACCCTCGGCGACCCAGTGGTGGTACCAGGCGTCGATCTTGGCCTGGTCCTGTCCGAGCTCGTTCTTGAGATGGCGCAACGGCCCCACATTGTTGAGCGGATGGATGTCGCAGGCGATCACCTGGGCGAGCGCGCGCACCTTCGCCCGCTCGATCGGGTCCTTCGGCAACAGCGGCGGCTGCGGATGTACCTCATCGAGATATTCGATGATGGCAAGCGATTGAATCAGCACCTCGCCGGAATCGAGCTTCAGCGCCGGCACGCGCATCTGCGGATTGATCGCGCGATACTCAGGCTTCTTGTTCATCCCGCCCTGCTTCTGCAGGTGGATCGGGATCATGTCGCAGGTGAGGCCCTTGAGGTTGAGCGCGATGCGAACCCGATAGGCCGCGGAGGAGCGAAAATAGGTGTAGAGCTGCACGTCTTCTCCTTGCAGGATGACGGCCGGACGGCGGAGCGGTGGATCTCAGATCTTGCCGGCTTCCGCTTCGGCGACGAGTTCGGCCGAGCGCTTGGTCAACTGCTTCATGGCGCGGTCGAAGGCAGGACGGTCCGCGGCCGCCACCACTTCGGCGAGTCGATCCATGAATGCAAGCGCGCTCGGGGCCAGTTCCTCGTACACCGCGCGCCCGGCCGGCGTCAGCGACAGGAACGATTCCCGCAGATCGGCGCGGTTGGCCCGCCGGGTGAGAAACTTGCGCTCTTCGAGCTG
>DASSJW010000222.1:0-3152 GCA_035690995.1 Xanthobacteraceae bacterium | reverse complement strand
GAGTTTGTCGAAGCAGGCGGGCTGATCTTCTATGGGCCGAGTTTCCCTGACATCTATCGCCGGGCAGCGACCTACGTCGACAAAATCCTTAAAGGGGCAAAGCCCGCCGATCTGCCGGTCGAGCAACCAACCAAGTTCGAGCTGATCATAAACCTCAAGGCCGCAAAGGCGATTGGTCTTGAGGTGCCGCTGTTTCTCCAGCAGCGCGCCGACGAAGTGATCGAATAAGACGGTACGATCTCAGGTTTTGGCACATTTGAGTCGTCCAGCGATGTCCGCTGTATGGCCGCTTTCGGGGGCAACCCGGACATTCAGCCAGCGATTGCCGAACAAACGCGATTTATGAGTACGCGCCATAGTCGAGATGCGCTGCGGCCTGGTGCCTACTGGTGGAACAAACCACCCAAAAAACTGCGGCTCGCGACGTTCAACGGAGAGTCGAGACGGTGGCGACCAACTTGTTTGCTTCATCTTGAAGGAGCCAAATCGGGTCGCGCGCGCCCGCTCGCGCCGCGCCGCCGCCGGTGCTAGCCTTTGGCCATCGGTCGGCCTTGGAAACTGTCATGATGTCGCGATTGATCCTGCTCGGGGTTGCCGCGCTGCTTGCCGTCTTGCACGGCCTTACCGCGGCCTCCGCCGAGAGCTATCCGCAGCGCGCGGTCCGCTTCATCCTGCCGTTCGGGCCCGGCGCCGGCGTCGATATCACCGCCAGGATGCTCGCGGAACGTCTTGCCGCGCGCTGGGGCAAGCCGGTCGTGGTCGAGAACCGTCCAGGCGGCGATGGCATCGTCGCGATCAACGTCTTCACCAGCGCCCAGGACGACCACACGCTGCTGTTCGTCCCGACCTCCACCTTTACCGCCCACCCCTACACGCACGACAAGTTGCCTTACGATCCGCAGCGCGACCTGTTGCCGATCGCGACCGTCACGGTCATCGTGATGGCTCTGGCGTCGCCCGAATCCCTCAAGGTCGCTTCGCTCGGTGATTTCGTCGCGATGGCGCGAGCCCGTCCGGGAACGCTCAACGCGGCGGCGGCTCCCGGCAATTCGGATTTCGTGCTGGCGGGATTTCTCAAGGACATGAACCTGCAGGTGGCCAAGGTGCCGTATCGCGACATCATGCAGGCGCCAAACGACCTGGCCGAAGGACGCATCCAACTCCTGATGTCCTCCTACGCCAGCATGCGCGGCCTGATCGAGGCCGGCAGGCTCAAGGTGCTTGCGGTGACCAGCCGCAAGCGGGTCGGGATCGCGCCCGAAATTCCGACCGTCGCCGAGGCCGGCTTCCCATTTCTCGGGCTCGACGGTTTGATCGGCGTGTTCGGCCCCCGCGGAATGCCGGATGCGCTGCGCGCGGGCATCGCCGGCGATATTGCGTCCGTGGTCGCGGCCGACCCCACGATCGCCGCGCGACTGGCAGCAACCGGACAGGTTGTCGATGTGCGCGGACCCGCAGAATTCGCGGCGAACATCAAAGAGCAGCACGGCAAGCTCGCCGACATCGCCCAGGCGCTTGGGATCAAGGCCGCGCAGTGAACGTTGCGCCGAAGATCGGCGCCGCGGACAGCCCGGACATTGCAAGAGGCCTGCCACGGGGCCGCGTCAGTCGTCGCGCCTGATGTCCTTGGGGCGCCGGCTCCAAGCTAACGACCCGAACTGTCGCGTCCTTTTCGGGCGGACCGTTAGCGTCCCTTTGACCGCTTGCGATGCTGCTTAGCAGGCGCTGACTTTTTGGACGTCTTCGCGACCCGACGCCTTTTTGGAGCGGCTACCGCGAGTGCTGGAGCCTCCTCCGGCAATGGGAGCGCATGGGGGATGACTTTCCCCGCCGCGGTTTCGGGCCGGCCGCCCAATCTCAAGAGGCGAAATGCTGCTGCGTTCTGGGCCTCAAATCCTAGACGCGCCGCGGTATAAGTTAAGGCAAGCCAAGGCAGCATCGGTTTTCTCCAATGACGCGGTGCACGTCGGGAGACCAACCCGTGGTGGAGGGAAGTGTTCCAACATAGGCGCAACCTTACGCAAAATAAGCCGCCCCGATGCTGTCATAGGGGCGTTGCTGACGAGCGCCAGACATGCCAATCGACCCTCAATACTGCTTCCAGACTGACGCTCCCTTTAGAAAGTCCCTGAGCGCAATTCCGATCTCGGCGGGCGCGTCTTCCTGAACGAAATGGATGCCTTTGACCGCAGCCTCGCGTTGGTTCGGCAGCCGGCGGCAGAAGTCCCGGGCGCGCCCGACGAGGAGAGCGCCCGGGTCGGCATCGATGAAAAGCTTGGGAATGCGGCTCTCCGCAAGCCATGCACCGTATCCTTGAACGATGCGCACGACATCCGGCGGCGAGTCCTCGATGGGAAGCTCGCGCGGCCATACCAGCATCGGCAGCCGTGACTCGCGAGTCGGAAAGGGCCGGCGGTATGCCGCCATTTCCTCGTCGCTCAATCGGCGGATGATGCTTTTCGGCAGAATCACCTCGATGAAAAAATTCTCGTCGAGCACCAAGCGTTCACCCTGGTCCGATCGCAGCTTGCGAAACATTTCATCACGTCCGGCCGGGAAGTCGTCCCACCGACGCGGCTGGATGATCGCTTCCATATACGCGATCGCACGCACCTGCGCCGGGTAGCGGTGCGCACGGTAGAATCCGAGTGCCGAACCCCAATCGTGCAATACCAACGTGACATCGCGCGTGAGATCGAGCGCCTCGAACCAGGCGTCGAGGTAGCCTGCGTGATCAACGAAGCGATATGCCGACCCCGCAGAGGGACCGGACTGGCCCATGCCGACGAGATCGGGAGCGAGGCAGCGGCCGAGGTCACTGACATGCGGAATGATGTTGCGCCAAAGATACGACCATGTCGGATTGCCGTGCAGGAAGACGATGGGTGGACCCGCTCCAGCATCCACGTAGCTGATCACGGTGTCATGGACCCGCACTTGCCGGCGCGGATGCGGGTCGATTGCGCTGATTGTCGCAGCCATCGCACCAACTCCAATGAACGGGGTCGCCTGTTTGGCCTCGGTGAGCCTGGTCGCCTTCCTCGGTGTGGTCGCCCTCGCTGAAGCGCTCCATGGGGTCGGGGACGGCTTAGGGTCGGGACGGTATTGGGGCAGGGACGGTATGGGGTCGGGACGGCGACCCGTGGCACGGC
>DASSJW010000221.1:0-13774 GCA_035690995.1 Xanthobacteraceae bacterium | reverse complement strand
CAGTTCGCCGCCGATATTGCCGGCTTGAGCCAGCCGCGCGGGAGTCGATTCCTCGACCAGGTCGTCAACGCGGCCATGTTCGAGGTGATCCTGCACGTGCCTGACCCATTGCGGATCAGGAGTGCCGGCGCGTTCGCCAAGGGGAATTTTCGGCCCGCCGATTTCGAGCGAGAAGCTGCCGCTGCCGACCACGGCGACGCGCTTGTTGGCCGGCCAATCCGCGATCGCGTCTCCTACCGCCCGGCCGAGCGCCAAGCAGCGCTGCGCGCTCGGCAATGGCGGTGCGAGGCCATTGATGAATAACGGGACGATCGGAATTTGCATGTCGGGCGTGAGGAAATGCAGGGGGACCATGATGGAATGGTCGACCTCGAACTCTTGCACGAGCGAAAGGTCGAAGCCGCCGGCGATCGCCCTAGCGCGTACATGACTTGCCAAGGCTGCCTCGCCAGCCACGCGATAGCTCGGCATCGCGGTCTGGTCGTTGGGCCCGCAGATTTGGTCGGCGATGCCGACGGCGAAGATCGGGAAATTGTCGAAGAAGAAGGTGTTAAAGTGGTCGTCGGTATAGATCACCAGCACGTCGGGCGAGGCCTCGCGCAGCCGGCTGGCCACTTCCGCATACAGCCGCGCGGTCTTGCAATCCGACCCCTGCTTTGCCACCAGCGCCGGAAAATTCGGGGTGTGCGGGACCCCGAAGGCAGCGACGATATCGGCCATGTTTCTCCCCTCGCGCATCGCGCGGCGGCGTAGAGTGTGCCCAAAGTCGATCCCGAGACAAGCAGCCAGGGATTGCTGGCATTATGCTCAACAGAACAGCGTCATTCGAGGTGCAGCCGTGGGTCTGAACCGGCGTTCCGCACTTAAACTCGCCGCGGCCCCGGCATTGCTGGGAAGTCTGCCGGCGTTTCCTTTGAGCGCCAGCGCCGAGCCCTACCCGGCGAAGCCGGTCCGCATCATCGTGCCCTACCCTGCCGGCGGACCGTATGACGGAATACCGCGCATCATCGCGCAATGGATTGGCGCGCAGGTCGGCTGGTCGATCGTCGTGGACAACCGCACCGGCGCAACCGGCATCATCGGGCTCATGGCGGCAAAGCAGGCCGCCGCCGACGGCCACACGCTGGTTGTGGTCACGACCAGCACGCACGGCTCGATGCCGGCCCTCAAACGCAATCTGGCCTATGACGCGGTGCGGGATTTCGCCCCGATCGTGCTGCTGGCGGACGCCCCCCTGGTGTTGCTGGTGCGTGACGACCTGTCGGTGCACAGCGTCGCCCAACTGGTGGGGATGATGCGCGACAGGCCGGGTCAGCTCAATTATTCGACCGGCGGTTATGGATCGCCCCATCATCTGGCGACGATCACGTTGTTCCAACGCGCCGCCTTGCCGCAGAACATCGCCGTGCACGTGCCCTTCGCCGGGCTCGCACCCGCCCTGATGGCACTGCTCGGCGGCAACGTGCAATTCATGATCACCAGCACCGGCGCCGCCACCCAGCACATCGCCAGCGGCAAACTGCGGCCGCTGGCGATCACCAGCCTCAAGCGCTCGGCTCGGCTCCCGGACGTGCCGACAATGGCGGAGCTCGGCTATTCCGGCTTCGAGGTGCTGGCTTGGTGCGGCTTGGCGGCCGCGGCGGGAACGCCTGACGCGGTGATCGCGCGCTGGAACGAGGTCGCCAATGATGCCCTGCGCGACCCCAAAGTACGCGAGCAGATATCGGCGCTGGACTACGATATCCGCGGCGGCACCGCGAAAGAGTTTGCCGAGTTCGTCGCGCTCGACATCAACCGATACAAGAAGCTGGCCGCCGACATGGGACTGGCCGAGGATTGAGCGCGTGACGCCGCGGAGCACGACCTTGCATCGAGGCATCGCACCCGTGACGCTGGCGGGCTTGATCGCGCTGTTGCTCATTGCGGCGGCATCGCCGGGGCGGACGCAGGATACGCAAGCGCCATCCTGGATCATCCCCGACCTCGCGGTGGCGGCACGCGCTGAGGGCTCACTGACGGTCTATTCCTCGATGAACGAGCAAGAGGGGCTGCCGCTGTGGAAAATGTTCGAGGATGCAACCGGCGTGAAAGTGAACTACGTGCGTTCCTCCGATTCGATCATCCTCTCGCGCATCGCCATCGAGAACCGTGCCCGGCAGCGCAGCTGGGATCTCGCTGTGACCACCACCGTGAACCGGCTGCCCAACGACGCCCTCCTGCAGTTCGATCCGCCGGAGGCGCCTGGCCTGATCCCGCAGGCGCGCGACCCCGACCGCCGTTGGTACGGAGTCTACGCGAACTACAACACGCCCGCCTACAACACCAACCTGGTGCGGAAATCCGAACTGCCGAAAAGCTATGAGGAATTTCTCGATCACAAGGATTGGGCCGGCAAGATCGCGCTGGACGACACCGACGACGAATGGCTGAGTGCGATCATCGAGTACTACGGCGAGGAGCGCGGAAAGAAGTTGCTCAAGGATATCGCCGCCGTCCTCAGGCCGGTGATGGTGGACGGTCACCTCGCACTCGCCCGTTCCGTAGGCGCAGGCGAATATTGGCTTGCCCTCAATAACTATGCCTCCCTGACCGTGAACGTGCGATTGGCAGGCGCTCCGATCGACTTCTGGGCGCTCGATCCGGTTGCGCTGTTCTTCGGCTCGGTCGGCGTCAATGCGCAGGCGCCGCATCCCAAGGCGGCCCTGCTCGGCGCAAACTTCATGCTCAGCCGCGCGGCTGGGCAGCTCCTGACCAAGCGCGGCCGGATGCCGACCCGAGCGGATGTACCGGTCAATCCCAGCGATGTCGGCGAGCGGTTGAACGATCGCAAAATCATTGCCACTATCTTCGCCGGGGAAGCGCAGAAGAAATGGCAGGGGCTGTTCAAGGAAATCTTCAGGCCGAGGTGACCTTAGTGCGCAACCTCTGGGTTGTGGTGCTTCGCGAGGGCTGCCCCACGGATGCCCCGCGGGACATCCGGTCACCAACGGCTGAGTAACGCGCGGTGAGGTAGAACCTGTCAGCCGCGCCGGCCGCTGGACTGCTCGCTTTCGGGCAACGACAGCGGCGAGATTGCGAACCTAAAGATTTGTTTCACTCCAGGAGAATGCCATGAGGCTATGCCGGTACGACGACGATCGCTTGGGAGTGGTGCGCGGGAACATGGTGCACGACGTCACCGAGGCACAAAGCAAGATCAGGGCGGCCGCTCCCTATGCCATGAAGGGCGATGCGGTGATCGCGGCCTTGCCGGAATGGCGCACCCGCCTCGAGGAGATGGCCGCCAAGGCGCCGGGCAAGCCGGTGTCGCAGGTCAAGCTGCTGTCGCCGGTGGCGCGGCCTTCCAAGCTGGTCGCGGCGCCCACCAATTACAAGGCACATATCGAGGAAATGGCGGCGCGCGCGGCGTCACAGAACATCATGCCGTCGCCGGCCATCGGCACTGCCGGACTTTTCATCAAGGCGAACTCATCCTTGGTCGGGCCGTCCGAGGGCGTAGCGATCCGCTTCCCCGACCGCCGCAACGAGCATGAGGTCGAGCTTGCCATCATCTTCGGCAAGCAAGGCAGCGATATCCCGCGCGACAAAGCGCTGGATTACGTAGCCGGGTATTGCATCGGGCTCGATATGACGGCGCGAGGCAAGGAAGACCGCAGCTTCCGGAAATCGATCGACACCTACTCCGTGCTCGGACCGTGGATGGTCACTGCCGACGAGATCGCCGATCCCGACGACCTCACGCTCAAGATTTCGGTCAACGGCGAGCTCAAGCAGAGCAGCAACACCAAGCAACTGATCTACGACTGCCGCAAGCTGATCGAATGGGGCTCTACCTTTTACAGCTTCTATCCCGGCGACGTGCTCTTCACCGGAACGCCGGAGGGGGTCAGTCCGGTCAAGCCCGGCGACGTCATGGTCGCCAGCATCGACCCGATCGGCGAGATGACGGTACCTGTGCGGGCGCACAAAGCCGGCATCTAGCAAGGGGACACCGCGATGTTGCAGGTCAAGCGAATTGGGCATGCGACGCTGACCACGCCCGACCTCGAGCGCCAGCTCGACTACTACACGCGCGTGGTTGGCTTGAGCGCCGTCGCCAGGGAGAAGAACCGCGCGATCTTGGCGACCAAACCGGGGCAAGAGGTGATCGTGCTCGAGCACGGCGACCGCCCGGCGGGCATACGACTCGCCTTTCAGGTCGCCCCGGGAAGCGACCTCGGCGAGCTGTCGGCACGCCTGTCCAAGACCGGGCTTAAATCCGAGAAGCGCAGCGACATCACTCCTGGCATCCCGCAGGCGATCGTGTTCGCCGATCCCAAAGGGACCAGTGTCGAGATCTTCTCGGATTACGCGTTCGCCAAGGACGACGGCATCGACGCCGGGGTGATGCCGCGCAAGCTCGGCCACGTTGCGTTTCATACGCCCGACGTGGCCGGGACCGTGAAGTTCTATTGTGACGTGCTCGGGTTCAAGGTGTCGGACTGGCGCAGCGATTTCTTCGCCTTCCTGCGTTGCAGCCGCGATCACCACACCATCAACCTGCTGCAAGCCGACAACGCCAACATTCACCACCTCGCCTTCGAGCTGCGCGACGAAGCCGAGATCAACCGTGCCTGCGACCTTCTCGCCCGCAAGGACATCAAGTTGTTCTGGGGTCCGATCCGTCATCTGATCGGACACAACATCGCGATCTACCACAAGAATCCCGATGGCATCACGGTCGAATTCTTCACCGATCTCGACCAGATGCACGACGAGGAACTCGGCTATTTCGAGCCGCGGCCGTGGCATCAGGACCGGCCGCAGCGGCCGAAGGTCTGGGGCGACGACACCCCTACGAACTATTGGGGGCCGGCACATCCGCACGACATGCCGGGGCCGAAGAAATAGGACAACGGACCCGAGCCGCGGGCTTGGGCGCTACGAGCCCGCGGCATTCCTTTCGCGATCGGTTTGGAACGGCCGCCAGCACCGAGCCGCGATGGCGGCATCAATTGCGGTCTGCCGGGTCGACAGCGTTGACCCCCCGGGTCACCGTTGCTAAAGCCCCGGATCGACATGGAAAAAACGGCGCGCGTACTTGTCACCGGTGGGAGCGGCATGGTCGGCCGGGCGCTCGTGAAGCGTCTGCGTCGGGACGGCTACGAGCGCATTCTGGCGCCTTCGTCGCAAGAACTCGATCTGCGCAATCAGGCGGCAACCCATCAGTTCTTTACCCACAACCCGGTCGATTTCGTCTTCCACCTTGCCGGACATATTGGCGGCATCGGCGCGAGCGTCTCGTATCCGGTCGAATTCCTGTACGAAAACCTGATGATCGCGATGCATGTCATACATGCCGCGCGCATCGCCGAGGTGGACAAGCTGCTGTTCCTCGGCAGTTCCTGCGTCTATCCGCGCGACTGCCCGCAGCCCATGAAGGAGGATGACATCCTCACCGGGGCGTTCGAACCGACCAATGAGGGGTACGCCATCGCCAAGATTGCCGGGATGAAGCTGTGCGAGTACTCCAACCAGCAATACGGGACCAACTTTCTGAACCTGATGCCGTGCAATCTCTATGGCTATGGCGACCATTTCGAGCCGGCCAAATCGCACGTCGTGTCGGCGCTGATGCATAAATTCCATGAAGCAAAGCAAAGACGGCTGCCATCGGTCGAGGTCTGGGGCACCGGCGCCAGCCGGCGCGAGCTGCTCTTTGTCGAAGACCTGGTCGATGCCATGCTTCACTTCATGCACCACGTAGACGCGAAAGACATCGGCACCTTCGTCAATATCGGCCTCGGGCAGGACATCGCGATCCGCGACCTCGCCCGCACGATTCAGGATTTGACCGGTTATACCGGCGAGGTCGTGTTCAATGCCGACAAGCCCGACGGGATGCCGAGGAAACTGATGGACGTTGGTCGCGCCGCGCGCCTGGGCTGGAAGGCGAAGATTGCCATCCCGGAAGGCTTGAAGCTGACTTACGATTGGTATCTCGAAAATGTCTCTGTGGAGACGGGTGCCGAGTGAAGCTCACCACAACGCTGCTGCTGCCGACCCTCAACGAGATCGAAGCGGTTCGGGTCATCATTCCCCAGATTCGCAGGGAGTGGGTGGACGAGATCGTCGTGGTCGATGGCGGCTCGACCGACGGCACCGTCGAATTTGCGCGCGCAGCCGGCCTGCGCGTGCATTCGCAAACCACCCGCGGCTATGGCGAGGGCCTGTTAGAGGCCATACGGCTTTCCCGCTGCGACGTCATCATCGAGTTCAACCCCGACGGAAATTCCATTCCGGAAGACATCCCCCGCATCATTGCCAAGATCAACGAAGGCTATGACCTCGTGATCGGATCGCGCTACCGCGACGGCGCGAAGAGCGACGATGACGATTGGCTGACGGCCACCGGCAACTGGATGTTCACGCGCATCGTAAACCTCCTGTTTGGCACACAGTACACGGATGTTCTGGTCGGCTTTCGCGCCTATCGCCGCGAGCCGGCCTTGCGGCTCGATCTCGACGCGCCGGGCCTGAGTTGGCCTTGCCAAAGCTCGACCCGCTTTGCCCGTGCGGGACTGCGCGTGACCGAGATCCCTGCGCATGAGCCGGCGCGAATCGGCGGCAAGCGCAAGATGATGCCGTTTCGCACGGGATGCCAGATCACCCAATTGATCTTGCGAGACTTTTTTACCTTTCATCCGAAACAAGAACCTGCGAAAAAAGTCCCAGCCGCAAGAGCCGAAGCGATGACTGCGACCATCAGCAATCCGGGCGAACGAAAGCCGTTCACGCTGCTGCAACGCTGCAAGGTCTGCGGGTCCGAAGCATTGACCGATGTCATCAGCATCGCGCCGCAGTTTCTCTCCCCGACTTTCACCCGCAGCAATGCCGAGGAAGGAGACCTTGCCAAAATCCGGGTTCCCCTGACCATGACGCTCTGCGACCGCGCCAGGAATCCCGATGGCTGCGGACTGCTTCAGCTGCGCGAGCAGGTCGAGGCGGATCTGCTTTACCGGCGCTATTTCTACCGCTCGGCGACGAGCGAAACCATGCGCAACGATTTGCGCGACGTAGTGAAGGACATCTCGAGCCGGCTCGAGCTCGCGCCGCGAGACATCGTGGTCGACATCGGAGCGAATGACTGCACGACCTTGGCATTCTACCCGGATAATCTGCGCCGCGTCGGCTTCGAGCCCGCGCGCAACATCGACTGGTCGCATGTCGATCGCAGCATCACCGTCATCAATGACTATTTTTCGGCCAAGCCGTTCGAGCGGCAGTTTCCCGGCGCCAAGGCCAAGGCGGTCGGCTGCAACGCCATGTTTTACGATCTGTCGGACCCGAACAGCTTCGTCGCGGACGTGAAGGCGATCCTGGCGCCCGACGGGATATGGTGCATTCAGCTCAGCTATCTGCCGCTCATGCTGACCAACATGAATTTCTACGACATTTGCCACGAGCATCTTTCCTACTATTCGCTCGACGCCCTCAAGAAGCTGATGGAACGCAATGGTCTTGCGGTCATCGACGCCTCCACCAATGCGGTAAATGGCGGCAGCCTGCGTGCATTCGTCACGCACGCCGACAACACGCGCGCATTCACCGAAGCAGGGCAGCGCAATCTCGAGGCGCTGACGGCAAAGGAGCGCGCGTTGAAGCTGGATCAGGCGCAGACCTACCGGGATTATTTCAAGAGAATCCAGGACCTCGCAGGGCGCGTCAACGCGTTCCTGGAGCGCGAGATTCAAGGTGGCGGAAAGGTCTTCGGCCTCGGCGCGTCCACCAAGGGCAACGTCTTGCTGCAGTTTTTCGGCATCACCAAGGAGCGAATGCCCTATATCAGCGAGCGCAACCCGGACAAAGTGGGGTTGCGTACGCTCGGCACCGACTTCGAGCTCATCTCCGAGCAGCGCGCGCGGGACCTTCGCCCCAGCACCATGGTGGTGCTGCCGTGGTACTTCAAAAAGGAAATCGTCGACCGCGAACAGGATTATCTGCGCCAGGGCGGCAAGCTGCTGTTCCCGATGCCCTATGCGCACGTGGTGACGAAAGATCGAGAGATCAACCTTTGACAAATCCAGCCGTGCAAACGCTCGCAGGATTTCGGCGCGCACGCGCCGTGAGTTGAGACAGGCCGACATGCGCATCCTCCTCAATAAGAGCACCGTGGGCGAGGAGGAGAAGAACGCGGCAAAGGCGGTGATCGATTCCGACGCTCTCACCATGGGTGCGCAGTGCCGGGCCTTCGAGCGGGAGTTCGCGAACTATCTCGGGGTCGAGCATGCGGTCATGGTCAATTCCGGATCGTCGGCCAACCTGATCGCGCTGTTCGCCTTGGCCGATGCGCTCGTTCCCGCCGACGGCGCGCTGCCGCGCCGTATCCTGCCGGGGTCGGAGGTCATTGTTCCGGCCCTGACCTGGTCGACCACCATCTGGCCGGTGCTGCAGGTCGGAGCAAAGCCGGTTTTCGTCGATTGCGATCCCCATTCGCTGCAGATGAGGCCCGACGCGATCGAAGCAGCGATCACGCCCGACACCTCCGCCATCGTGGTGGTCCACGTCCTGGGGGGTGCCGTCGACGTCGCCGCGGTGGAGGCAATCGCACGGCGCCGGAAGCTCTGGTTGTTCGAAGACACCTGCGAGTCGCTGGGCGTCGCCTGGAACGGCAGGCGCGTCGGCAGCTTCGGCCACCTCGCCAGCTTCAGCTTCTATTTTTCCCACCACATCACCACCATCGAAGGCGGAATGGTGGTAACGAACAATGCGCAGCTCGCCGACCTGTTGCGCGCCATTCGCGCGCATGGATGGGTGCGCGACATGCATGCTGGCAAGGACATCGCCGCCGGCTATCCGCACATCGACCCTCGCTTTCTGTTCCTGACCACCGGCTTCAACGTGCGGCCGACCGAGATCAATGCGGCGATCGGGCTGCAGCAATTGAAAAAGCTGCCGTCTTTCAACGAGAGCCGGCGCGCGATTGCCCGCCGGCTCGACGCCGGCCTCGCGGCGCTCGACCAGACCGGCCAGCTCACGCTCATCCGGCACGACCCGTGCGTCACGCCCGCGCCGTTCGGCTACACGGTGCTTTGCGGCTCGCGCGAGGTGCGCGACGGATTGCGCGACCACCTGGAGGCCGCCGGCGTGGAAACACGACCGGTCATCTGCGGAAACCTCACTCGCCAGCCGGCACTGGCTCGCCACGCCTATCGCATCAATGGCGAGCTGACCGGTGCCGACCGCGTCATGGATTGCGGCCTCTATTGGGGCACACACCCGTTCATGACCGAGGACGACGTCCGGTACATCGTCGCGACGGTCGAGCAATACTTCCAGCAAGCGGATCGGGCCGCACCGCAGCGCCAACGTGGCTGACCGCAGGTATGGCACTGTTTTGGCCGGTCTTGACGGCTATCACTGGGCCTTCACGCCGGCGTCCCGGATCACCGCGCCCCACAGCACCTTTTCCTCGCCAAAGAATTGCGCGGCTTGCGACGGCGTGTTGGCGACCGGTTCGAGCATGAGCTCGGCGAGCTTGGCGCCCGCCTCCGGCCGCGCCAGCGCTTCCGCCATGTCGTTGCGGATCCTTTCGGCAAGGATCGCGGACGTGCCTGGGGGCGCCACGGCGCCGAACCAGGTGATCGAGCGGAAATCCGCAATCCCCGATTCGGCAAATGTGGGCACTTGCGGCAGCGCACGCGAACGCTCCAGATTTGCGATCGCCACAATCGTGGCGCTGCCGGCGCGGTGCAATGGCAATGACGTCACGATCGTGTCGAACATCATGTCGACATGGCCGGCAACGATGTCGGTGAGCGCGGGACCGGCGCCCCGATACGGCACATGCGCCATTCGCACATCCGCTCTCATCTCCAACAGCTTGGCGGTCAGAAAGGCGGTCGAGCCGACGCCTTGCGACGCATAGGTGAGCTTGCCCGGGCTGGCCCTTGCCTTTGCAATGAGGTCCGCGACCGACTTTGCCCCGAGGCTGTTGCGCACGATGAGCACGTTCGGGACCCGTGCCAGCACCGTGATTGGCACGAATTTCGCCGGATCATAGGCGACGTCGCCGTAGAGAAGCGGATTGATCGTGAGCGGCCCGGGCGGACTGAACATCAAGGTGTAACCGTCGGGCGGCGAACGCGCGAAACGATCGGTGCCAATATTGCCGCCGCCGCCGCTCACATTCTCAATGATGACGGGCTGGCCCCATTTGTGCGCGAGCTGGTCGGTGACGATCCTGGCCAGCGCATCGAGGGTGGATCCCGGGGGGAACGGGACGATCACTTTGACCAGCCGCGAAGGATACCCGTCTTCGGCAGCGCTTGCGCTCCCGCACAGCACGGCAAGCAGCCAGGCGATCAGCAGCAGCCGTGGAAATCGCAGCATGGCCTGTGCTCCCTCCCGACCCGGCGGTCGTGTTGTTGTCGTTGCAGCGGCTCGGACGATTTCAGACCGAGGTGTGGGCCACCCCCTCTTTCACCTCGAGCGCGTCGGCCGCGGCCTCGTAGAAACTGACATTGTCCGGTAGCACGATCGACGCCGAGCGCACCGCGTGGGTCGCCGGATCGATGCCGTCCGGCTCCTTGCCCTGCGCCGCGGCGAGCGCGGCCTTGCGCAGCCGGATGCGCGCCATGATCACGCCGTTGTCGGTAGAGACCAGGTTCTCCTTGCTGCGGTCCTGGATCGGACCCATGCTCTCCTGGATCGCGGCGTCCTGCATGGCGATGCCGGCGACGCCGCAATAGCTCTTGTGCGATGCCTGGGCGGCACGGTCGATCATGTAGTCGTTGTCCTTGTTGACCACCGGCCGAAAGCTGCAGGGGATCAGCTTAACGTGGATGCCGCCGCCGTTGCGCATGGTGTGGAGCTCGTGCTCGGACAGCGGCCGGGTGGGATGGTGGGTGAAGCACCACGACATGCAGTTCTCGTCGTCGATCGGCACCCAGGCATGGCCGTTGAGGGCGTTTTCGCCATAGGGCGGGATCATGCTGTGGAACGGCATGATCCATTGCGTGATGCGCCAATAGAGATGGCCTTCGTCGGCCGGGCGACGCACGCCGATCACCATCCCTCCCCTCGTCTCCACCACCTCGAAGCGCGCGTCGGTTTCACGCGTCAGCTCGGCGCCCTTGCCGACATGGAGCGAGTCACTGCGAAGTTCGTGGCGATGGAGAAACGAGACATGCGCGGAATCGATCCCGCCCTCCATCGCCTGCAGGTAATTGCACTCCTGGGTGCGCTTCGACACGAAGCGATGCGAATGCGGCACCCTTGTCCATTCGAAGGCAGGCAGTGGCGGCTTGTGCTCGGCCGGCCCCATATAGATCCAGATGACGTCGCCCAGCTCGACGCAGGGATAGGACGTCAGCTTGATCTTGTTGCAGAACCCGCTCTCCTGCGGCTCCGACGGCACCTCGGTGCATTGCCCGTTCACATCGTATTTCCAGCCGTGATAGGAGCAGCGCAACCCGTTCTCCTCGTTGCGCCCGAACCAGAGCGACACGCCGCGGTGCGCGCAGAACTCGTCGATCACCCCGACGCGCCCCTGGGTGTCGCGAAACGCCAGCAGCCGCTCCGAGAGCACTTTGACGCGCACCGGCGGGCAATCGGGCTCCGGCACTTCTGCCGAGAGCAGTGCCGGGATCCAATAGCGCCGGAGCAGGTTGCCGATCGGCGTCCCGGGCCCGGCCTGGGTCAAAAAGTCGTTCTGCTCGCGCGTGGTCATCGAATCGGCTCCATGCGGGTCTTGTCGCCTATGCGAGGTCGTTTGCTGTCGTCATCGCCCGTCGTGCTGTTCCGCGCTAGTTGGCCTGCGGTCGATAGGGACCAAGCTTGGCGACGGCCGCCCGGGCGAACGAGTTGTCCACCACGCCCTCGACACTGGTATCCTTCTTCTCGATCAAGCCAAGCTCGCGAAAGAATTCGAGGTCTTTCTTGAGGCTCGCCACGTTGACCTCGCCGTCGGGGTTGCAATAGCTCGGGACCATGCGGCGGAACATGGTTTCGTCCTTGATCGTCGTGTATTTCACCAGGATCGGAATGACCTCGTTCGCTTTCGGCCCGGCCAGACGGCCGTCCTTGAGCGCATCGTTGTACATGCGGACGCCGCGAAGATAGGCGCGCATGAACCGCTCGGCCACGTCGCGCCGGTTCTTGATGAAATGGTCGGAAAAGAACGTCACCGCGGTTTGCTGGTCCGGATAGGTGACGTCGTTGCCGGCCACACGCACGGCAACTCCGTCCTCGATCGCGCGCGTCATGGTGGGCTCGTTGGTGATGCTGGCGTCGATCCCCTTGTTCTTGTAGGTCGGCAGATGTTCGGGAAAGCCGATATAGACGACCTCGACGTCGCTGTATTTGAGCCCGCCTTTCTTCAGCGCCTCGTTGAGCGCCGACGCCGTGCCGGTGCCGGGCGCACCGATCGCCACCTTCATGCCTTTGAGGTCGGCGAAGCTCTTGTACCGGCCGGAATCCACGAGGTCCTTGCGCACCATCAGGGAGGAGTAACCATAGCCGGGCTTGATCGAGGCCTGATCGGCCACGATCTTCATGAGGATGCCGCGCCCGACCGCGTTGTAGAAGCCGGCTGAAACCGTGCCGCCGCCGACATCGAGCTCGCCGGTGCCGAGCGGCGCAATCATTTGCGCGGCGGAATTAAACCCGGTGATCGACACGTCCATGCCTTCATCGCGGAAGAACCCCTTGGCGTCCGCCACGTAGTATCCCGCGTCGCTGAGAGTCCGGGAGATGCCGATCTTCACCTGGTCGGCGGCTTTGGCAGAAGAGGATGCCGCATCCACCGCGAGACACGACAACAGTGCACAACCTGCGACGACAACCGATATTGCCGGCCTACGCCGGAGCGTGCCATTCCCCATAACGTTCTCCCAAGCCTCCGGCACTTGCTTTTCTGGCGTTGCCGCCGCGGCCGGGTTGCGCAACATTTCTTGTAACATCGGGCGCAAAGGTCGTCACGCCGTTTCAAAACGATCCAGACAGGAGCGAGGCAAAGCGGATCATGAGCTCGCAATCATCGCCGCCCGGCGAGATGTACGGTCACCGCGCCCGCATCGGCTACACCTGTCCGCCCCTCAGCGCGGAGATTTTTCCCTACGAGTTCTACAAGCTCGCGCCCGCGGGAGTGACCCTGGTCATCACCACGCTCACCGTGATCGAGCGCAGCAAGAGCGAGGTCGACCAGGCCTATGACATGAGCATGCGCGCGGCGCGCGAGCTCGCCGCCGCCGGCGTCGACCTCGTATTTCTCGGCGGCGTGCCGGTCAATCTCTCCCGCGGCGATCAGAACGCGCAGACCATGCTGCAGGCGCTCGCGGCGGAACTGGGCGTCAAGGTCTCGTCGAGCGTGGCGGCGCAGGAGAAAGCCGCAAAGGTACTCGCCTGCAGAAGAGTGGTCGTTGCCCATCCCTATGGCACACGCGAGGACGCGCGCCTGATCGCGGACGCCGAGCGCTACGGCTGCGAGGTCCTCGGCGCCACCGGCTTCGGCCAGGTCATCAACCAGTTCGGTCGTATCCCAACGACGGCGGCGCTCGACATGGGCCGCGCGCTGATGCGCGCGCATCCCGCGGCCGACGCGATCTTTTTTCCCTCGCCGCACTGGCCGGTGATCGCGGCCATCGAGCCGCTCGAGCGCGAATTCGGCGTGAGCGTCATGGCCGCTTCGCAGGCCTGCGTCTGGGACGCGCTGCGGCTCTGCGGCGTGAATGATCGCATCGAAGGCTACGGCCGGCTGCTGCGCGAGTTCTAACTGACCGGCCACGCTCACCCG
>DASSJW010000220.1:0-6164 GCA_035690995.1 Xanthobacteraceae bacterium | reverse complement strand
GACGCCACCGGCGGGCTCGCCGCGAGCGAGAGCACGATGCCGCCGAGCATGAGCGCGAGCAGCGCCGCGAGCAGCAGGCGGTCGATCGTCCACCACCAGGCCGCAAACGGCGTGCGTTCAAGACGCGAGACCATCGAAACTCCCCCCGGAGACGAACGCGGACACAGTGTGAGCCCGAAAAGTTGCAGACTTTTCGGACAAGATTATGCGACGCAGCCAAGGCGCAGGGCGAAATCGCGATTCAACATGGGCGATCTCGCGCCGACCCCCGAATTCGGTCGACCGGCTCACGCCGCCATCGCCCCGCGTCAGCGGGGCCGCGGCAGACGTTGCCCGGCTGATCGACCGATTCCGTACCAGTCGTGACTGCCGTTGGTTGACAGAGGATTAACGCCACCGGCTCGCGGTCACTGCCCGTCGGTGAAAATGCAGCTCCACCGGCCGCCGTTGCTGAAATTGCCGATCTTGGTGTCGATGGTGCACTTGATGGACTTGGCGAAAATGCCGCAATAGCCCATGCCGCAGTCGATGAAGGCCGTCCCGCCGGGAGGGTTCGACCCCTGAACCTTCTGCAGCAGCTCGGTCATGGCGCGCCCCTCGCCAAACGGCTGACCGGCGGTCGTGCCGCGCTTGTTCTGGGAGTTGATCCGGCATTTGAGCGCCGGCAGCCCGGCACGAACGCTCGATGCGTCCAGGGCTCCGTTCAACTGCTGATCACAGTGAAAATTCTTCGCTTCCACCACGAAGACCCCGCCGCCGGCATTCTGCGGCTTCAACGCGGCGTCGAGCAGGAGTGCCGTGGTCGCGGCGGCGACGCCGGCGAGGCTCGTGGAATTGTCCGGCACCGTGACCGATGCCGCGGCGGCGGCCGATGCCGCGAGCAGGGAGCAAACCGATGCGACGAGAAACGCCTTCATGCGGGCCGGCCTCATGGCGTTGATGATATCGGGGTCACGCCCGGCAGCGCCCGCACCAGCTCGCGGAATTTGTCGCCGCGGATCTCGAAGTTGCGATACTGGTCGAACGATGCGCAGGCCGGCGACAGCAACACCACCGGCTCTGCGTGTCCGGATGCGGCGGCGTCGTGCGCGGCAAGCTCCACCGCCCGGTCGAGCGTGCCGGCGATGACATGCGGCACGCGCCCATCGAGCTCGGCCGCAAAGCCGGGGGCGGCCTCGCCGATCAGATAGGCCTTGCGGATACGGGGGAAAAAGCCCGCGAGCGAGGCGATGCCGCCGGTCTTCGGTTTGCCGCCCGCGATCCAGAAAATGTCGGAGAAACAGGCCAGCGCCTGCGCCGCGGAGTCGGCATTGGTGGCTTTCGAATCGTTGACGAACAAAACGCCGCCCTTGCGTCCGACCTGCTCCATCCGGTGCGCGAGGCCGGGAAACGAACGCAGGCCCTGCTGGATCGCGTCCGGCGGAAGTCCGAGCGCGAGCGCCGCGCCGGCCGCGCAGGCGGCGTTCTGCGCATTGTGCACGCCCCGCAGCGAGCCGATGCCTCCGATGTCGGCGATGGGACGCGCGCTGCCGCCCGCGGCCTGAAGGATCGTTCCGCCTTCGACATAGAGTCCGTTGGGCAAGGGGCGGCGGACGGAGACGCGCACGAGCCGCTTGCCGGCACGCTGCATGCGCTCGGCCGCCGCCGCGCACCACTCGTCGTCAACCCCGATAATCGCGGTCCCGTCCGCCGGGACCCCGGCGACCAGCCTCTCCTTCACGGCGGCGTAGTGCGCGAGCGTCCCGTGGCGGTCGAGATGATCCTCGCTGATATTGAGCAGGATGCCGACCGAAGGATCGAGCGTCGGCGCGAGGTCGATCTGATAGGACGAGCATTCGATCACGTAGGCGCGGCCTTCGTCCGGCGGAGCGAGCGAGAGGATCGCGGTGCCGATATTGCCGCCCATCTGGGCGTCGAGGCCGGCGGACTGCAGGAGATGCGCGGTGAGCGCCGTTGTGGTCGACTTGCCGTTGGTGCCGGTGATGGCGACGAACGGCGCCGCCGGTGCGATCAGGCGGCGCTCGCGGCAGAACAGCTCGATGTCGCCGATCACCTCGACGCCGGCCGCGCGGGCGAGCGCGACCGTCCAGTGCGGGGCGGGATGCGTGAGCGGCACCCCGGGCGCGAGCACGAGCGCGGACAGTCTCGACCAGTCGACCTCGCGCAGGTCGGCGGTCGGTATGCCGGCACTCGTCGCCGCAATGACGGATTCCGCGTTGTCATCCCAGCCGACGACGTCGGCGCCGCCGGCAAGCAGCGCGCTGGCGCCCGCCAGTCCCGACCCGCCGAGGCCGAAGATGGCGACCTTTTTCCCGGCGAAGGCGGTGATCGGAATCATGCTGCGGGGTTGCTTGAAACGGGACCGTAGGGTGGGCAAAGGCGCGGCTGAGTTGCCGCGGCAGATGGTGCTGGCGCGTGCGCCGTGCCCACGCGATGCTGGTGATGCTGAAAGAAAGCCGCGTGGGCACGCTTCGCTTTGCCCACCCTACGGGTGTCCCCGCAAGCGCAAGCGCGCGCAGACCCAGCCTGCTGATCCGCCCTACGCGACACGCAGGTCACCGCAGCTTGAGCGTGGACAGACCGGCGAGCGCGAGCACGACCGAGACGATCCAGAAGCGGATCACGATCTGCGGCTCGGTCCAGCCGAGCTGCTCGAAATGGTGGTGGATCGGCGCCATGCGAAAGACGCGCTTGCCGGTGAGCTTGAACGAAAGCACCTGCACGATCACCGATACGGCTTCCAGCACGAACAGTCCGCCCACCACCGCGAGCACGATCTCGTGCTTGGTGGCGACCGCGATCGCGCCGATCATGCCGCCGAGCGCGAGTGAGCCGGTGTCGCCCATGAAGATCGAGGCTGGCGGCGCGTTGAACCAGAGAAAACCCAATCCGGCTCCGATCACGGCACCGCACAGCACCGCCAGCTCGCCGGTGCCCGGCACGTAGTGGATGTTGAGGTAGTCGGCGAAGAAGGCGTTGCCGGCAAGGTAGGAGATGAACCCGAAGCTCAGCGCGACGATGATCACAGGCACGGTCGCGAGGCCGTCGAGGCCGTCGGTAAGGTTCACCGCATTGCCGGCGCCCACGATGATGAAGGCGCCGAACACGATGAAGAACCAGCCGAGCGGAAGCACCAGCTCCTTGAAGAAGGGAAACGTCAGCGAGGTTGCGAACGGCTGGCGGCCGATCGAGACGATGAAATAGCAGGCCGCCGCGCCGATCAGCGCTTCGATCAGCAGGCGCAGCTTGCTGGAAAAGCCGGCATGGGTCTGCTTGGTCACCTTGAGGTAATCGTCGTAGAAGCCGATCGCACCGAAGGACAGCGTGACGCCCAGCACGATCCAGACGTAGCGGTTGTACGGATTGGCCCACAGCGCGGTCGAGACGAGGACCCCGAACAGGATCATCAGCCCGCCCATGGTCGGCGTGCCCTTCTTGGTGACCAGGTGGGATTGCGGGCCGTCGGTGCGAATCGGCTGGCCCTTGCCTTGCCTGAGCCGCAGCTGGTCGATGATCGCGGGTCCGAACAGGAACACGAACACGAGCGCGGTGATCATCGCTCCGCCGGTGCGGAACGTGATGTAGCGCAGCACATTGAGTGGGCCGATCGTGTCCGAGAATGCGGAGAGCAGATAAAGCATGGGTCAGCCGTTCATGGTCGAAAGCGGGGCGCGCGTCGCGGCCGGCGCCACGCGGCGATAGCGGGTTTGCAGCGCCTTGACGATCGGCGCCATGCGGGAGCCGAGCGATCCCTTGACCATGACGGCGTCGCCCGGTTGGATGGCGGCAAGCACCTGCGGTTCAAGCGCGGTCGAGGCCTCGGCATAGCTTCCCTGGCGCCCGGAGGGAAGAGCCTCCCACAAGCCGCGCATGAGCGGACCGCAGCAGAAGACGAGGTCGACCTCGTTCGCCAGCACCGCCTCGGCGAGTTCACGATGGAGATCGCGTCCGCGCGGACCGAGCTCCAGCATCTCGCCCAGAATCGCGATGCGCCGGCCGCGCGGGCCGACCTGCGAATGGCCGAGCAAGGCCAGCGCGGCGCGCATCGACGCGGGGTTGGCATTGTAGCTTTCATCGATCAGGAGCGCGGTGCCACCCGGCATTTCGAGGCTGATACGCGCGCCGCGTCCGCTCGCCGGCTGCAGTTTGGCGAGCGCCAGGGCCGCGAGCGCGAGATCGGCGCCGGCCAGGACGCTCGCCGCCAGCACGGCAAGCGAGTTGAGCACCAGATGGCGGCCGGGCGCACCGAGCTTGTAAGTGACTTCGGTGCCCAAAATCCGCGCCTCGACGGTGGAGCCCTCCGATTGCAGCGCGCATCGGATCAGCCGCGCATCCGCGCGCGCGTGTTCGCCGAAAGCGACGATGCGCGCGACGCCGGCGTCCTGCGCGGCGCGCTCGAGGCGGGCGAATTGCGGATTGTCTCGATTGATGACCGCCGCCCCGCCCGGCTCGAGCCCGAGAAAGATTTCGGCCTTGGCGTCCGCGATGGCCTCGACCGAACGGAAGAATTCGAGATGCACCGGCTCGACCGTGGTCACGATCGCCACCTGCGGCCGCACCAGGCGCGTCAGCGGCTCGATCTCGCCGGCATGGTTCATGCCGATCTCGAACACCGCGTAGCGTGCGGTGTCGGGGCAGCGCGCCAGCGACAGCGGCACGCCCCAATGATTGTTGTAGGAGGCGACCGAGGCATGGGTCTCGCCATCCGCGCCGAGCGCCAGTCGCAGCGCCTCCTTGGTGCTGGTCTTGCCGACGGAGCCGGTGACGGCGACGATCTTCGCCTGCGTGCGGGCGCGCGCCGCCCGCGCGAGGTCGCGCAAGCCATCGAGCACATCGGCAACGACAAGCAGCGGCGCGGCAGCGGGAAAGCGGTCGCGCCGGTCGGCCGCGACCACCGCAAGCCCGGCGCCGGCCGCGAGCGCCGCCTCGACGAATTCATGGCCGTCGCGGTTGTCGCCCTTGATCGCGAAGAACGCTTCGCCGGTCGCGACCGTGCGGGTATCGATCGAAATGCCCGGAACGGACAGCGGCAGCGGTCCGGCAGGCACCGCGCCCATCGCCGCGGCCATCGCCTGCACGGTCCAGAGTGGCCGATCGGTCATGCCACCCTCCCGGCAAGCGCAGCGGCGACCGCCTCGTGGTCGCTGAACGGTAGCACCTGTTTGCCGACGATTTGGCCGGTTTCATGACCCTTGCCCGCGATCAGCAGCACGTCGCCGCGATGCAAGTCCGCGATCGAGGCCTGGATCGCCTCGCGCCGGTCGCCGATCTCGACCGCGCCGGGCGACGCCTGCAGGATCGCGGCGCGGATCGCCGCCGGGTCCTCGGTGCGCGGGTTGTCGTCGGTGACGACGACCCGGTCGGCCAGATCCGCAGCGATCGCGCCCATCATCGCCCGCTTGCCGGCATCGCGGTCGCCGCCGCAGCCGAACACCACGACGAGGCGCCGGGTCACGTAGGGCCGCAGCGCCTCGAGCGCCTTGGCGAGGGCATCGGGCTTGTGGGCATAGTCGACGAAGATCGGCGCACCGTTGTTTTCGCCGACGAACTCGAGGCGGCCCTTGGCGCCTTTGAGCTGCGCGAGCGCCGCGAAGGTGGCGCTGGGTTCGCTGCCGGTCGCCAAGACGAGGCCCGCCGCCACCAGCGCATTCTCGACCTGGAAGGCGCCGGGTAGCGGCAAGCGGACCGTGTAGTCGCGGCCGGCATGTGCGAGCTTGAGCACCTGTGCGAAGCCTTCGGTCGCGGTCTCGACGAGGCGGATGCCGTCGCCGCGCCTGCCGACCGTGAGGAGGCGCAGCCGCCGCCGGCGCGCCGCGGCCACCACCGCGTCGGCCTGCTCGTGGTCGGCGGCGACCACGGCGGCGCCGCCGGGAACGATCAGATCGGTGAACAGCCTGAGCTTGGCGGCGAGGTAATCCTCCAGCGTCGGATGATAGTCGAGATGGTCGCGGCTGAGATTGGTGAAGGCGCCGGCCGCCACCCGAACGCCGTCGAGCCGGCGCTGATCGAGGCCGTGCGATGACGCTTCCATCGCAAGGTGCGTCACGCCTTCGCCGGCAAGCTCGTCGAGCGAGCGGTGCAGCGCCACCGGGTCGGGGGTGGTGAGCGAGCCGTAGACCTCGCGCGTCGGGGATACCAGCCCGACGGTCCCGATGCTCGCCGCC
>DASSJW010000219.1:0-4768 GCA_035690995.1 Xanthobacteraceae bacterium | reverse complement strand
ACGCCATCGAGGCCGATGGTGCGGCCACCTGCATGGTCGACCGCGGCATTCCAGATGCGCAGGCCGTAGCCGTGCCCGCGCAGATCCGGCCGCACGATGTAGAAGCCAAGAAACGCGAATCTGTCATCGTAATTGACGCAGGAAATCGTCGCCGCCGGCGCCCCGTCGAGCTCGCCGATCAGAAAGCCGCCGGCATCGACGGTGGCGAAGCAGGCGGCGTCGGCGAGCCCGGGATTCCATCCTTCGGCCGCCGCCCAGTCGGCGGCGATGGCGATCTCGTGCGGCGCCATCGCGCGGATGCGCAGGTCTGCCTGCGTCGTCACGGCATCGCATTCCGGGCCATGGCAAAGCGGTGCGGCGCAACAGGTGACGTCATCACGAGCTCACGCCCTTTCCCTTCAGCGCGCTGCCGATCTCGTCGAGGCTGGCGGGATCGTCGATCGTTGCCGGCATGGTCCATGGCGTGCCGTCGGCGATCTTCTTCATGGTGCCGCGCAGGATCTTGCCCGAACGCGTCTTGGGCAGCCGCGCCACCGTGATCGCCAGCTTGAACGCCGCCACCGGCCCGATCTTCTCGCGCACCAGCGCGACGCATTCCCGCTCGATCTCGGCCACCGGCCGGTTGACGCCGGCCTTGAGCACGACGAAGCCGCAGGGCACCTCGCCCTTGAGCGCATCCGCGATCCCGACCACGGCGCATTCGGCCACGTCCTTGTGGCCGCTCAGCACCTCCTCCATCCCGCCGGTCGAGAGCCGATGGCCCGCGACGTTGATGATGTCGTCGGTGCGGCCCATGATGTAGAGGTAGTCGTCCTCGTCCTTGAAACCCGCGTCCGACGTCTTGTAATAGCCGGGAAATTCCGCGAGGTAGCTTTCCTTGAAGCGCTCGTCCGCCTGCCACAGCGTCGGCAGGCACGCCGGCGGCAGCGGCAGCTTGATCACGATCGAACCCATCGTGCCGGCCGGCAATTCCTGACATTGCTCATCGACCACGCGCACGTCGTAGCCCGGCATCGCCACCGTCGGCGAGCCATGCTTCACCGGCAATTGGCCAAGGCCGACCGGGTTGCCGGCGATGCACCAGCCGGTCTCGGTCTGCCACCAGTGATCGATCACCGGCTTGTTGAGCAGGCGCTCGGCCCACTGGATGGTGTCGGGGTCGGCGCGCTCGCCGGCGAGAAACAGCGTACGGAATTTGGACAGATCGTAGGATGCGAGCAGCTTGCCCTGCGGGTCTTCTTTCTTGATGGCGCGGAACGCGGTGGGCGCGGTGAAGAAGGCGACCGCGCCATGCTCGGAGATGACGCGCCAGAACGCGCCGGCGTCGGGCGTGCCGACCGGCTTGCCCTCGTACAGAACCGACGTGGCGCCGTGCAGCAGCGGCCCATAGACGATGTAGCTGTGGCCGACCACCCAGCCGATGTCGGAGCCGCACCACCAGACCTCGCCCGGCTCGACGCCGTAGAGGTTCTGCATCGACCATTTGAGCGCGACCATGTGGCCGCCATTGTCGCGCACGACGCCCTTCGGCCTGCCGGTCGTTCCCGACGTGTAGAGGATGTAGAGCGGATCGGTGGCCGCGACCGGCACGCAATCGTAGACCGAGCGCGCGAACACGATCGCCTCGTCGCGCGCCTTCGCCCAATCGTGGTCGCGGCCGGGAACCAGGCTCGCCTCCTCCTGCGGGCGCTGCAGGATGAGACAGGCGTCGGGCTTGTGGGTGGCGAGCTTGATCGCTTCGTCGAGCAGCGGCTTGTATTTGACGAGGCGGCCGGGCTCGAGCCCACAGCTGGCGGACAGGATCACTTTCGGCTTGGCGTCGTCGATGCGGGTGGCAAGCTCGTTTGCGGCGAAGCCGCCGAACACCACGGAATGCACCGCGCCGATGCGCGCGCAGGCGAGCATGGCCACGACAGCCTCGGGCACCATTGGCATGTAGAGGACGACGCGATCGCCCTTGGCGACGCCGAAGTTGCGCAGGATGGCGGCGAGCACCTGCGTCTCGACCTGCAGCCGGTAATAGCTGATCGTGCGCTTCTGACCGGCGAGCGGGGAATCGTAGATGATCGCCGTCTGCTCGCCGCGGCCCTGCATGACATGGCGGTCGACCGCGTTCCAGCAGGTGTTGCAGACGCCGCCCGCGAACCAGCGCCCGTAGACCCCGCTATCGGGGTCGAACACCTGCTTGGGCGGCTCGATCCAATCGATGGCCTGCGCGGCTTCCCCCCAGAAGCCCTGCGGGTCGCGCTGCCAGCGGGCATAGACCTCGCGATAGCGGCTCGTGCGCGCATCCATGGCGCTGCTCCCTTCGGGTGGTCGCGCGGTCGCCGCCCTTCGACCCAAGGGACCGCCCTCCCCTCCTCCTGCGCAGGCTGCGGAGCGGCCTCTCGAAGCATGAGAGTGAGGCGATCGAAGCGCGGCGGTCGGCCGACCTGTTCTCGTACCGCCGCCATTGTGAGGCCAGATCGGCGGTTTGCAAGGCGCGCGGGTGTGACAACGCGGCCATGCGGCAACAGGCTGGCGCCCGGCGCACGCCTGGGCTTTGATCGCGGCTCGCGGGCGCGTCGCCCCCCTCTTCCCCGAGCGCCATCGCCACCGTGATCACCGATCCGCTGTTCTATCTCCTCGCCACCGTGGCGGTGATCCTGCTCGGCCTCTCCAAGGGCGGCTTCTTCGGCCTCGGCGTGATGGCGCTGCCTCTGATGTCGCTCAAGGTCCCGCCGCTGCAGGCGGCCGCGATCATCCTGCCCACCGTGCTGGCCCAGGACGCGCTGACAGTGTGGACCTATCGGCGGGATTGGAGCCCGTGGAACCTGAAGATCATGATTCCAAGCATGGCCGCCGGCATTGGCGTCGCCGGGCTGTTCGCGGCGTCCTTGTCCGCCGCGCATATCCGGCTGGCGATCGGGCTCATCGCCGGCGCCTTCGTGCTGCGGCACTGGCTCGGGACGCGCTTCGAGCGGCTGGCGCCGCAGCCCGGCGTCGTCACCGGCGTCCTGTTCGGCGTCATCGGCGGCTTCACCACCATGCTGGCCAATGCCGGGGGCCCGGCCTGGCAGATGCATCTCCTCCCGCAACGGCTCGACAAGCTCACCTATGTCGGCACGTTCAGCATGCTGTTTGCCGCCAGCAACCTGATGAAGATTCCGGCCTTTGGCGCGCTCGGCCAGCTGACGGGCGAAAATCTCGCGATCGGCGCGGTGCTGCTGCCGGCGGCGGTGATCGCGAATTACGGCGGCATCTGGCTGGTGCGGCGAACGCCCACCGAACTGTTCTTCCGCGTCGCCTATGTGCTGATGTTCCTGATCTCGATCGAGCTGATCCGCAGCGCCCTGGTCGAAATGTCGCAAACCTGACGCCGCGCCGCGGCCATGCGCAAACGCGGGTGGTGTCGCCGTTGTTTCTCCGCTCAATGAGGTGGAATCGGTGCGAGCGAACGCGTGGCGCCGTTGTGCATCAACAAGGACTATGCTCTGGCGCCCGCCCTCCTTCACCCTCACGGCATGACCCTCATCACCGATCCGCTGTTCTACCTGCTCGCCATTCCGGCCATCATCGCGCTCGGCCTTGGCAAAGGCGGCTTCGCCGGCGTGGGCATGATCTCGACCCCGCTGCTGGCGCTCACCATGCCGCCGCTGCAGGCGGCGGCGATCCTGTTGCCGATCCTGCTCTGCCAGGACGCGATCTCGGTCTGGGTCTATCGCCGCCAATGGAGCGGCTGGAATCTCAAGGTGCTGCTCCCGGGCGCCCTGGTCGGCGTCGGGGTCGCCTGGCTGTTCGCGGCCTATGTGCCGAACGCCTACGTCGAGATCGCGGTCGGCGTGACCGGCGTGTGCTTCTCGCTCTACACCTGGTTCGGCAAGGTGCCGAGGCATCCGCACCGGCCGAGCGTGGCGGCGGGAATGTTCTGGGGCTCGCTCGCGGGCTTCACCTCGACCATCATCCAGGTCGGCGCCCCGCCCTACCAGATCCACATCCTGCCGCAACGGCTCGACAAGCTCACCCTGATCGGCACCACCATCATCTTCTTCGCGCTGGTGAACGTGATGAAGCTCGTGCCCTATTTCGCGCTCGGCCAGTTCTCGACGCAGACCTTGGGGACCTCCCTGGTGCTGCTGCCGTTCGCGGTCGCCAGCAACTTCGTCGGGCTGTGGCTCGCGCGCCGGACGCCGACCGAGCTGTTCTACAAGATCGCGTACGTGCTGATGTTTCTCATTTCGCTCGGGCTGATCTGGCAGGGCATCGCCGCCCTTCCGGGCTGAAGGCCCCATCGGCCGCGACCGGCCGCGAGCGGTCGCCGCCCGCGCCACCGCCCGTGCGACCGTTACGCCCGCCGATTGATCGCGGCGCCCGCCGTTCGTAAGCTTGCGGCCGAAGGCTGGTGACGGACATGACGCCCTACGACGTCGACCTCGATCGGAATCCCGCGAATTTCCAGCCGCTCACGCCATTGTCGTTCCTGGAACGGGCGGCGGCTGTCTTTCCCGATCACACCGCGATCATCCACGGACCGCTGCAGCGCAGCTACGCCGATTTCTACGCGCGCTGCCGTCGGCTCGCCGGCGCGCTCGCCGGGCGCGGGATCAAGCGCGGCGACACTGTGTCCGTCCTGCTCGCCAACACGCCCGCCATGCTCGAATGCCACTACGGCGTGCCGATGACCGGGGCGGTGCTCAACACCATCAATACGCGGCTCGACCCCGCCGTGGTTGCGTTCCAGCTTGATCATGCCGACGCGAAGCTTCTGATCGTCGACCGCGAATTCTCC
>DASSJW010000218.1:0-13857 GCA_035690995.1 Xanthobacteraceae bacterium | reverse complement strand
TTCGATTTGGCTGCGGACGGCACCTTCACCAGCGCCTCGCCGTCGAGCACGATCTCGTCAGCCACCTTGCAGGTGCAGGTGAGACGGGCGCGCTGGCGCTCCGGACTGAGCTCCGCCACCGTCACGGTCACGTCGACCTGGTCGCCGATCCGCACCGGCGCACGGAAATTGAGCGTCTGCGAGATGTAGACCGCGCCCGGGCCTGGGAGCCGCGTGCCCAGCACCGCCGAGATCAGGCTCGCGGTGTAGAGACCGTGCGCGATGCGTTTGCCGAACTGGGTCTTGGCCGCGAAATGCTCGGAGAGATGAATGGGATTGCGGTCACCGGTGAGCTGCGCAAATCCCACCACATCGGAAGAGGCGATGATCTTCGACAAGGTCTCGGTCATGCCGACCGAGAGGTCCTCGAAATAAAGGATGCGCAGCGCCAGGATCATCCGAGCGAGCGTAACCCGAATGGAGCGTCAGCGAAATCCGGCACCGGCCCGGCCCCGGATGCGCTGCCCTCACGGCGACGGCTGTTACGCCGCAGCCAGCTCCTTGTCCTGGGCTTCCGCGCGTTGCAGCGCCGGCCGTGCCGCAAGCCGGCTGGTGTAGGCGGAGAACTCCGGCCGCTCGGGGAGCAGCTTGAACATCGTGCCCCAGCGCAAGGTCGAGCCGATGACCACATCGGCGGCGGTGAACTGCTCGCCCATCAGGTAAGGTCCCTTGGCGACCGCTTTCGTCATCACGTCCATCACGGTATCGAAGTCCCCGTAGCCGAGCGCCCCGCGGCGCGCCTCTTCCCTGCGCGGGAAGGCGCGGTCCATCATCGCCGGCTCGATGCAGCTCGGCCCGAAGAACAGCCATTTGAGATAGACCCCGCGGCGCGGATCGCCGACCGGCACGTTGAGCTTGGCGCGCGGAAATTCGTCGGCGAGGTAGGCGCAGATCGCCGCCGCCTCGGTGATGACAACGTCGCCGTGCTTGAGAGCGGGAACCTTGCCCATCGGATTGATCGCGAGGTAATCGGGTGCGCGGTTCTCCCCTTTGGTCAAGCTGAGCAGGTGAATGTCATAGGGCTCGCCGATCTCTTCGAGCATCCATCGCGTGATCGACGAGCGCGACGGGGCGGCGTGATAAAGCGTAAGCTTCGCCATGCGTGACTCCGTTGTTGGACGAGGCCGTCCGGTAGCGCGGAATCATGTCGGTTCTGCGAAATTGGCGAGAGCGCGCAAGGGGCGCCTGTTAGGAAAGCGCTGGATGAGCAAGCGCAACAGCATCCCCGCTGCGATCCTTATGCTGTCGTGTGTTTTCGGGCCGGCGGCGGTCGCGGCGCAGCCGATCGCGGCGGGCGATGGCCGACAGACCGTCGATGTCGCCGGCACCCGTCTGACGGTTTTCACCTACCGTCCGCCGAACTGTTCCGATCCATCGCTGTTGCTGGTGTTTCACGGCGTCGCCCGCAATGCCCGCACCTACCGGGACTACGCCCAAGCGCTCGCGGACCGGCACTGCCTGCTGCTGGTCGCGCCGTTGTTCGACCGGCGCGACTTTCCTGCATGGCGCTACCAGCGCGGCGGCATCGTCAAGGACGGCGTGGTGCAGAACCCGCAGGACTGGACCGGTATGCTCGTGCCAACTCTGGCCGACTGGGTCCGCCAGCAGGAGGGCCAGCCGCTCGCCTACTCCCTGCTCGGCCATTCGGCCGGAAGCCAGTTCCTGGAACGGCTCGCCGCCTTCGTCCCGACGCAGGCACGGCGCATCGTCGTCGCCAACCCCGGAAGCTATGTGTCTCCCAGCCTGGACGTCGCCGCGCCCTATGGGCTGGGCAAGGTCTACGCGGGCGACGGTGGCGAAGCGCGACTGCGGCGCTATCTCGAACAACCGCTCACCATCTATCTTGGCGAAGGCGATACGCGCGTTGACGACCGCGATGACAGCCCGGAGGCCCGCGCCCAGGGCGGCTCCCGTCACGAGCGCGGTGTGAACGTGTTCAATGCGGGACGAACGCTGGCGCAGGAGCGCGGCTGGACCTTCAATTGGCGACTGGTCGAATTGCCGGGTGTGGGACATAGCGCGCAAAAGATGTTCGCTGCCCCGCAATTGGCCGACGCACTTGCGCCGTGAAAGTACGGGAGATCGAAACGGCAGAATCGCAGGCGAGTAATCAAGGGAATAAGGGAATGATGCCGATGGCCGTTCGCCGATGGAGCAAGCGCCTTGCTGGCGCCTCGACGGTCTTGATCGTTGCAGCTGCCGCCCTAACGCTGTGGGCGCAGCCGGTATTCGCCGCACTTCTCTGTCCCACCTGCTTCGGGTTCGAGCGCTTGTCGAAGGCGGTCTATGTCGAGCGGAGCATGCCGGATGCGGAACGAACACAGTTCAGCCAGGCCATGGCGGAAGGGACCAAACGTGTGGAGCGTTTCTACGGCGAGTTGACTGCCGCGCCGGTCGTTCTCGCATGCGCCACCGACGCCTGCGCGCAGCGGCTCGGAAGCGGCAGCTCGCGAGGCGCCGCCTATCTGACGGTGGCGCTTCGCCTTGCACCGCTCGGACTGAACCCCGTCATCATCGCGCACGAGCGATCGCATATCGAGCTTCATCGCCGGCTTGGGCTTTGGAAATTCATCACCGGCGCGGTTCCCAGCTGGTTCGACGAAGGTGTCGCAGTCGTGGTTTCCGGCGACCCGCGCTATCTCCGGCCGGCCGCCGACGGCGATCGCTGCCTCGTCGTGCCTCGCACCCCGCTGCCGCAAACCTTGGCGGCATGGCTGCGGATGGCAGGCCAGCAACACGACCTTTATGCGCAGGCGGCGTGCAGGGTTGTGCGCTGGATGCAAGCCCATGGCGGCGAACCCGCGGTTGCCACGCTGATTGAGCGCGTGGGCGGCGGGGCAACATTTGACACCGTCTACGCAATGCCGCGCTGACGGCGGGAGGTGGTCGGCGAGCCAGCGAGTGTTAGGATTGGCGACACGGCCCCAGCTGATCTGGATCGTGTAAATCGGAATGCCCATGCGACTCGTGATCGCGGTAACGATGACGGCGCTGATCGTCGGGCCGGCCGCTGGCGCCGAGCGCTACGCGGACGAGATCGTCGCACGGCACATTCAAACGATCGTGCCGTCCGATGGCGCTGGCGGTGTCGCCGTAGCCTTGCGCATGGCCGGTCGCACCTCGTTCTTCAATTACGGCTGGGCCGATCGTGCCGGCCAGCGACCGATCACGGCTGACACGCTGTTCAATCTGGCTTCGCTGCGCAAGGTATTCGAGACGACGCTGCTCGCGCATGCAGTGCGCAACGGCGAGATGAGTCTGAAAGATCCCGCCGCGAAATATGTGACCGAGCTGCAGGCCGGCGGCGACATCCGCCGCGTCACGCTCGGTCAGCTCGGGAGCCACAGTTCGGGGCTGCTGCTGCCGCAGGACCATCCTCCCTGGCCGGATTGGGGTTACACGCTGCCCGAGTTCATCCGCACGCTCAATGCCTGGCAGGCGGATCAGGAGCCAGGTCGGCAGCATCTGTACACCCATGCAGGCTTTATCCTGCTGCAGCTGGCGATAGAGCGCCGATACGGCATGCCGATCGACGAGTTGATGGAGCAGCGCCTGCTGGGCCCGCTCGGCATGACCTCGACGGCGCTGCCGCGGGGTGATGACAGTCCGCGCGGACGGCTTTCTCCCGCGCACAAGAGCCGCGCGGTCCAGGGTTATGGCCACGACGGCGCGGCGGTCGGCGCGCCCGGCGATCAGCGCAGCTATTATCACTGGCTCGGGACGGGTCAGATGTTCTCGTCCGCGCGCGACATGGCGGCCTTCCTCGCTGCCAATCTCGGCGAGGGGCCGGTCAGGCCGGCATTGCGGGAAGCGATGGCCCTGGCGCAGCGAAGCGTCGTGACCATCGGCGAGCGCAATCTGCAAGCACTGGCGTGGGAGATCACATCAGGCGCGAAGCCTGTCATCATCGAGAAGTACGGCGGTCTCAACAATGCATCGGCCTATATCGGAATGGTGCCCAGCCGGAAGCTCGGCATCGTGATCCTCGCTAACCGCGGCAACCTGTATCCCAACGAAGTCGGTCGCCGGATCCTGATCGAAATCGCCGGCGCCGAGCGCGTCGAGCACGACGGCCGGCTGCGGAGGCCTGCACGTCATGAACGATTGAAAGTGCGCCGTGCTGCCCGGGACGCGCGATTGCAGGTGGTGCGCGTCCTGATCCATTCTCATTCGGTCGGATCATGAAACCGGAGGAGAACCACATGCCAATAGTCACGGGGCGGATCGCGATTGCTGCAGCGGTGTTGGTGTTTCAGTCGGTGCTTGGCCTGGCCCCCGCTGCCGCGCAGGAGGCCATGGAGAAGAAATCGTACAACTATTCAGCCTGGACGCCGGGCATCTTTTCGGAAGCGGTGACCATCACCAATATGGGCAAGGGCAAATTCATTTTCCTCGCCGGCGTGGGCGCGGAGGACGAGAACGGGCCGCGCGGAAAGATCCGCCACGCCGGCGACTTCGCGGCGCAATGCGCCTATGCCTACGACAAGATCAAGCGGGCGCTGGCGGCCAACGGCTCGAGCCTGAAGGACGCGGTCAAGATGACGGTCTATGTCACCGACATGCGCAACCGTCTCGATTGGGCGAAGTGCTCCGGCGAGGCCTTCGCCGGCGCCACCGTGCCCGCGCAAACGCTCCTCGGGATCAGCCAGCTCGCCTTTCCCGAGATGATGCTGGAGATCGACGTCACCGCCGTTGCCCACGAGTAGCGAGCGCATGGGTAGCGTGCACGATGGCAGGAAGGCGTCCGCGTCGCCTACTCCATTGCGCCTTGCGAAAGAAGCTGGATGCGCGGGCCAAGCCCGCGCATGATGGGAACGGCGCGGGCGCGTTCGGATTCAAGCCTCCGGCGGCGTCTCGCGTTCGAGCACGCGCAGTTTGCGCACGGTCAGTTCATCGACCTCGAGCGTCTTTAAGCGCGCTTGCCTGACCGTAACGCGGCCAAGGGCGAGGCGGCCGATCGCCAGCGCGCCGATCGCAACCGCGCCGACGGCGATCGCGCCAAAGGCGGCGGCGCCGATCGCAGCCGCAACCACACTGGCCGCGGGGACGGCTTCGGCGCGGCGGCGGATGATTTCCTGTGGCATCGGCGACCTCCGTCGCAAGCCCTACGCTTGCGGCATTACGTCCGTTCGGGTTTGTCCCTTGCGGCAGTCGTGTATCATCCTTCGGCAGAAGAACAACCGGCGCCCAGAGAGATATCATGCCAATTCGCTCACCGACGCTGCTGCCAATCGTGTTGCTCGCATTCATGGCGCTGATCGCGGCGCCTGCAAGCGCCGGCGCGCAAGCCTATCCCGACCGCGCAGTGAAGATCATCGTGCCGATCGGTCCGTCCGGCAGTTACGACATCGTCGGGCGGTTGCTCGCCGATCAACTCTCGAAACGATTGGGACAGAGCGTGGTGGTGGAGAACCGGCCGGGTGCAGGGACCATCGTCGGTACGCAGGCAGTAATCAATGCGCCGCCCGACGGCTATACTCTGCTGATCGGCGGCCTGAGCAACATCGTGTTCAATGCCGGGCTCTACCAGAAGCTGCCCTATGACCCGCTCACCGACCTCGTCCCGGTCGCGCTGGTGTTCAACATTTCCTACACGCTGGTTGCGTACAAGGACCTTCCCTACTCGACGCCGAAGGAGGTCATCGCGGCGGCGAAGAAGGATCCGGGCGGGCTGAAGCTCGCCAATGCCGGGACCGGCACCGGCCAGCACATTCTCGGCGCTGCCTTCATGAAGTTGACCGGCACCAAATTCCTGGAGGTACCCTATCGCGGATCGTCGGCCGCGTTTCCCGATCTGCTCGCCGGCCGCGTCGACCTGTTCGTCGATTCGACCCCCGGAGCGTTGCCCTACATCAAATCCGGCCAAGCCAAGGGCATCGGGATCTTGTCCGCAAAGCGAAGCGCCCAGATTCCAGACGTGCCGACCATGACCGAAGCCGGCGTTCCCAATCTCGAGATCGATTCCTGGATCGGCTTGTTCGCCCCCGCCAAGACCCCGCCGGCGGTGATCGCGCGGCTGCAGGAGGCGATCGCCCAGTCGCTGCCGGAACTCAAGCCGCGCTTCGAGCAGAATGGCGGAGAAGTGATCGACATGGAACCGGCCAAGCTCAAGCCGTTCATCGCGGCAGAATACGACAAATGGATCAAGATCATCCACGAAGCGGGCATCCGCCTCGACTAGCGCGTTGCGGGGCCAGGCGGCCTTGGACCGGTGGTTGCTCCGGCTGTTGTGGCTACCGAATGTCCGGAGCGGCATGATATCATTCTGCGGTCGCGACACGGCGACCACGGCTTAGAGCGGCACCTGGCGTCGCGACCCCTGACTGCACAGGAGGTACGACCATGGCGCACCAGCATGTTCTCATGGGGGCGGAGTCGAGCTACGTCCGCCCGACCGTCCGCCGCATTGGCCTGCGCGACCTCAAGGACGCGCTCGCCCGCGGGCTTGCCGATTTTTCCGCCATGCCCACCCACGCGGTGTTCCTGTGCCTGATCTATCCCATTGTCGGTCTGCTGCTGGCGCGCCTGACCTTGGGTTACGAGGTCTTGCCGCTGTTGTTTCCGCTCGCCGCCGGCTTCACGCTGCTCGGGCCGTTTGCCGCCATTGGGCTTTACGAACTCAGCCGACGCCGCGAGCAGGGCCTCGACGTGTCGTGGCAAGACGCATTCGACGTGCTGCGCTCGCCGTCGCGCGGCGCCATCGCCGCGCTCGGCCTTCTGCTGCTGGCGATCTTCCTGATCTGGATTGCCGTCGCGCAGGCGATCTATATCGCCAATTTCGGCTACGAGCCGGCCGCCTCCATTCCGGACTTTCTCCATCAAGTCTTCACCACGCCCGCCGGCTCGATGCTCATCATCGTGGGCAATCTCGTGGGGTTTCTGTTCGCCTTGCTGGTACTGACCATCAGCGTGGTCTCGTTTCCGCTGCTGCTCGACCGCGACGTCGGGGCCGTCGAAGCCGTGCTGACATCGGTTCGCGTCGTGGCGACCAACCCGTTGATGATGGCGATCTGGGGCTTGATCGTCGCCGGCTTGCTGGTGATCGGGTCCTTGCCATTGTTCTTCGGTCTGGCGGTTGTAGTGCCGGTGCTTGGTCATGCGACCTGGCACCTCTACCGCAAGGTCGTCGAGCCGGACCCCCGGCCGCACCAAGAACTCCCACGTCCACAGCGAAGCCGTCACTATGCGGCGCAATTTCCCGCCGCGCTTTTCAGCGGCGAGCGAAGCAGGCCAGCCGACGATCGCGGTGAACGCACTGGCCGGAACAGCTGAGCCCGAAGCGAGTCGCACGGGCAATGGCGGCCGCGAAAGCCGCCTCGCGAGCATTGGCGGAGAGCGCGCTTTGCCCGCGGCTCAAGCCGGAACACCGGCGGGCGCCGCAGCCAACTCGCGAACATGCGTCACCGGCTGCGGCAGCGCATCCCCCTCCTCGACCTCGTAGCCGACCACCCGCACCGTCCCGCTGGCCGCACACATCTCCACCGCGATGCGGGTATAGGGATTGAGCACCGGCGGCGTCACCCAGGCGAAATCGGCATGCCCGAACGCTTGCGGCCAGGACGCAAGCGCCTCGCGCCGCGCCTTGCTGTTGGTCGCCGCCTCGTCCGGTGAAATGGTCAGCAACTGGCTGGCGCAGACCCGCGCCTCCCACCGCGCCGTGGTTCGCAACCAGTCGTTGGCCGCCGAGGTCTTTTGGTCGCGCGTGGCAAAGGCTTGTTCGGTGCGCTCGATCACGCAGCGCTCGCCGCGCTCGCACCCGATGAGCGTGAAGATCACCGGACGCGCGATCGGTACGGTCTCGAGCCGACGCTTGGCCGCGCCGAAATCGCGGCAGGTCTCGAACACCTCGCGCAGCAGATGGTCGGGTGGGCAGAACCGAATCGGCCATGTCCGAAATGCGTTCATTGCAAGGTCATAGGGCCGCAGCCACGGCCTGCGCGTGCGCCGCCAGAGCGGCGCCTGGTTGATGGCCGCCGCGAACCGCCCCGGTGCCGACGCGGTCAGCGTCCCGGCATAGCCGGGCCAGGTGACATTGACGAAGTCGCCCGCGCTGCCGCGCATGCGGGCGACTTCGAGATGCCGTCCGAGCCCGGGAAACGGCCAATCCAAGGTGCGCGCCAGCCACGGCACGCCACCCTGGTCGCGGGCGACGGTGGTGCAGCCCCATTCGTAGGAGCCGTTGAGAAACCAGATTCCGGGAAAGCCAAGCGCCGCCGCAATGGCCTCCACGTCCGCGATATAGGGCGACTGCGAACGGCGCAGCCAACTGCGCGTGAGCGCGTCCAGCGCCGGAAGCAGCGCGCGCGCGGGCGGCGGCAACCAGCTCAGACACTCATCGCCCAGGGCGCGCGCACGCACGCGTTCGTTGCTGGCGTGGCCGACGAGGCCGCCATCGCGAAAATCGACGATCGGAATCGAAACCAGAGGGCGTGCCGCTGCGCTCATTGCGGCCGATGCTTACGACAATTCACCGGCACGAGCCACATCTTCGTACCCGGCACGCGCGGCGCGAAAGCCGCGACTGGGTGCCGCGGCGGTATCGGATTTGATCATTGGCCGTCCGCGCAGCATTCTCTACAGTGCGGGGCGTCTGTGAGCCTTCGGCTGGGAGGGAGTGAGAGTGATCAAGGTTGCAGTCAGAGTGCTGACCATCGCCGCGCTTGCGACGCTCGCAACGCCGCTGCTCGGCGAGGACGACTTCCCGCTCGTCGGCACCTATACGGAAAACCAGGCGTGCAAGGGCGACGGTTCGGACTCCGGGGTATCGCGCGTGAAGATCACGGCTCGCGACATCGATTCGGTGTTCGGCCTCTGCACCATCCTGAGCCGGAAGCGTGAGGGCGCCACCTTCGCGGTCCACGTCGAATGCAAGGGCCCGGGCGGCAGCCAGATGCTGGGCGACGTCAACTTCACCCCGCGCGACGACAAGACCGTTGATTTCTCGGACCAGGACCAGACCTACAAGGCCGTGCTCTACAAGTGCCCGGAGTGAGCGGCCGGCGCATTCGTGATACCCGGATACGTCCCCGAGATGCCCCGTTTTGCGGGGCATTTTCGCGCGACGGGTCCAAATCCCAGCATGTATAATCCGCCGTCGACGGTGCCGCGCAATTCTCGGGGTGAGGACCAGCATGACGTATGAAGGGATGCTTGCCGAAACGGTTGCCTTTCGCGGCCACAACGGAGACGTGGGCGAAGCCTACTACGCGCGTCCCCTCGGCGGCGGACCGTGGCCCGGCGTGGTGCTGATCCACCACATGCCCGGCTGGGACGAATGGATCAAGGAGGCGACCCGCAAGCTTGCCTACCACGGCTTCGCGACCATCGCCCCCCACCTCTATTTTCGCGACGGGCCGGGCAGCCCCGATGACGTCGGCGCACGCGTGCGCGCGGCCGGCGGCGTGGCCGATGCGCAGGTGATGGGCGACGTCGCCGGCGGCATGGAGTTCCTGCGCGCACAGCCCTACGCCAACGGCAAGGTCGGCGTGATCGGCTTCTGTTCGGGCGGACGCCACACCTATCTGGCCGCCTGTTCGCTCGAGGGCATCGACGCCGCGGTGGATTGTTGGGGCGGCAATGTCATCGTCGACGATCCCAAGCAGCTCAATGCCAAACGTCCGGTGGCGCCGATCGATCTCACGGAGAAGATCCGCTCTCCGCTGCTCGGTCTGTTCGGCAATGACGATGAAAACCCCAACCGCGACCAGGTGAACCGCACCGAGGCCGTGCTCAAGAAGCTCGGCAAGAATTACGAGTTCCACCGCTACGACGGTGCCGGCCATGCCTTTTTCAACGCCTCGCGCCCTGCCTATCGCGCCGAGCAGGCGCTCGATGGTTGGACCAAGGTGTTCGGGTTCTTTCACAAGCATCTCGCCACGCCGGCCGCCGCACGCGCCGCCTAGTCAATTCGAGGAGATCATCATGTGCTCGTATATCGTCGAGAAGGCCAAGCTCCTGGGCAGCGCCAAGGGACCGAACGGCTGGATGCGGATCGACACGGCCAATGTCTATTACGATCATCCGTTCCATGCGCCGCTCGATCATGCGCTCGGCATCGATTTCATCAACGAGGCCGAAGGCGGACGCGAACGCGTGGCGGTGGAACTGAGCGCGCAATCCGCGCGCGATCTGGTCGAGAAGATCCTTGCGGCCTTGGCGAGCGGCGAAATCGAGCACGGAAAGACGGCACACCACGCGGCGGTGGACTAGAACCCTGTCCACCGGCAGGGACCCTGTTTCCGATGGACCTGTCGGTGCCGTGATGTCATGACGCGACGAGGGCAACGCGGCAAATGAGATAACAAGACTCGGCTCAGCAGCGTCGCAAGAGCCGCGGAGGAAACGCGATGAACACGATGACCCGAACGAGGTTCGACGTCGTCCCGCTGACGAAGCACATCGGGGCCGAAATTCGCGGGCTCGATTTGCGCGACAAGCCGGATGACGAGACCATCCGCGCCATTTACCAGGCCTGGCTCGATCACCTCGTGATCGTTTTTCCCGGCCAAAGTCTGTCGCAGGAAGATCTCGTTCGGGTAACCGGGTATTTCGGCGAGCTTGGCGAGCTGCACCGGCCGGCGAAATATTTTCCCAAGGGCTATTCGAGCCTGCTGCCTGGCATCATGCTGATCTCGAACATCCGCGAAAACGGCGAGCCCATCGGCGCGCTGCCCGACGGCGAGATGATGTTTCATCACGACATGATCCACGCCGAAGTGCCGAGCAAGGCGACGCTGCTCTACTCCGTGGAGATTCCCTCGGCCGGCGGCAACACCTTGTTCGCCAGCGGTTACGCCGCCTACGACACGCTGGATTCCGCCATTCGCCATAGGCTCGAGGGCCGCAAGGCCATGCACCACTACAATTACGGATCGACGCAGAAGGGCGACGGTCGCGGCACTGCGGCCTTTGGCCAATGCACGCATCCGGTCTTTCGCACCCAGGAGGACACTGGCAAGAAAGCGATCTACGTCAACCGGCTGATGACGGTCGGCATCGTCGACATGCCGGCAGACGAAAGCGAGCCGCTGCTCAACGCGGTGTTCGACCATGCCGAGAAGCGCGACTTCGTGTACGAGCACGTCTGGCGCGTAGGTGATCTCCTGCTATGGGACAATCGCTGCTCGTCGCACGCGCGCACCGATTTTCCCTCGGCCGAACGCAGGCTGATGCTGCGCACCACGGTCAAGGGTACCGTGCGTCCCTACTGAGTTCTGCGCGGGCCTTCGCCTGAATGCCGTCGGATGCAACGGAGGGTCGGAATGATCGCCTTGCTCGCACGAGCTGCCTGCGTTCTCGCGAGCGCGCTGATCTGGACCTGTCCGGCGGCGGCGCAGGACTATCCGAGAAAGCAGATCGAATTGGTAGTGCCGTTCGTTGCCGGCGGCACCACCGACAACATCGCCCGGCTCATGGCGCAGCGCTTCTCCGAGAGCTGGGGCCAGACCGTAGTCGTCAACAATCGCCCAGGCGGCGGCAGCACGATCGGGACCAACGCGGTCGCCAAGGCGCCGCCCGATGGTCATACCCTGCTCGTCACCACTATCGGCTTCGCGATCAATGCCGGCCTGCAGAAACTGCCGTACGATCCCATCGGAGATTTTACCCCCATCACCGAACTCGCCTCGCTTCCGCTCGTGCTGGTGGTGCATGCGTCGGTGCCGGCGACGAACCTGCAGGAATTCATCGCGCTGGCGAAGTCGAAGCCCGGCGGATGGGACTACGCTTCCTCCGGCACCGGCACGTCGCCGCATCTCGCCGCCGAGATGTTCAAGTCGATGGCCGGCATCGAACTGGTGCACGTGCCATTCAAGGGCAATGCCGAGGCCATGAATTCACTCATGGGCGGGCACGTGAAGATCTATTTCGCGCTGGTCCCGGCGGTTCTCCAGCACATCAAGGCCGGAACGCTGCGGCCGCTCGCCGTCACCACCGAGCAACGCCTGCCCTATCTGCCCGGTGTCCCGACGATCGCCGAACTGGGCTTCCCCGGCTATGAGATCAGTTCCTGGCAGGGCGTCTTCGCGCCCGCCGGCACCCCGAAAGACGTCGTCCTCAAGATCAACGGCGAGCTCGTTCGCATGCTCAAGGTGCCGGAGGTCCATGGGCGTATCTCGCAGGAGGGTGCCGACCCTGTCGGAAGCACGCCCGAGGCTTTCGCCCAACGCGTGAAGAGCGAGATCACCAAGTGGAGCAAGGTGATCAGGACATCCGGCATGCAAACCTCGAATTAGGTTACGGCCTCGTTTCGCGGCCGGCGGCAGATCGCCCACAGGAGTCCCACCAGCACCGCGTTGGCGATTGCGAAAGCCGTCAACATCGCCACGGTCGTCCCTGCCCCGAAGGATTCGATCACGAGCGCGCCCGCCGACGGCGCAAGCGCCTGGACGATCAGGCTCGGAAACGCCAAGCGTCCCATCAGCGTGGCGTAGCGGGCGGGGCCGAACAGCGCGAGCGGCAACGTGCCGCGCGCGATCCACATGATGCCGTAGCCGCCAGCGTAAATCACGATGGCAGCGGCAAGGATCGGGAACGTCACCAGGAGCAGAAGGAGGCCCGCCGCCATCAGGCCGCACGATACGACCATGGTCCAGATCGGATGATAGCGTTCGCCGAAAATGCGTTCGACGAAGCGCGCGCCGACCTGCGCCGGACCGAACAGCGTGCCCAACGTCACCGCTTCGGTGAACGTGACCCCTTTCGCCTGCAGGAAGATCAGGAGATGCACGACCACGATCGATCCGATGCCGGCGGAGATCGTCAGCACCAGCGCCAGCAATGCGAACGTCAGGTATTGGTGCCACGGCATGCGCGCGTCTTGCGGCTTTTGCGTCGCGGCGCCGACGGCAGCATCGCTCTTCGGCAGCGCCCACAAGCGCGGCATCGCCGCCATCTGCAACGGCAGCGATACCCCCAGGTGTAAGCCGGCATAGACGAAGCAGGCGCCGCGCCAGCCGACCGTCTCCGCCAGGAACGCGCTCAGCGGCCAGCACACCGTGCTGGCAAAGCCGCCGAACAGCGTGAGGTTGGTGATGGGGGTGCGCGCCTCCTTGCCATACAACTTGCCGAGCGCGGCAAACACCGCATCGTAGAGACCGGTGCCCATGCCCACGCCGAGCACGACCCAAGCCAACAGATAGACCGGCAGAGTCGGGGCGAGCCCGATGCCGGCAAGCCCGCTCGCGTAGAGCAGCGAACTGGCTGCGAGGACCGGCCTGCCGCCTTTGCGCTCGATGAGGGATCCCACTCTCGGGGCGATGAGCCCGGCAACCAGCAAGCCGATCGATACGCCGCCGACAACCCAGCCCAGCGACCAGCCGGTATCCGCAACGATTGGCTCGGCCAGCACGGCCGGGAAATAGAACGAGCTTCCCCAGGCCAGGATTTGAGCAATGCCGAGCGCGGTGACGACGAACGGCGGCGATCTCATGCCTCGAGCCTGGCAGCCAGATCCTCCAGGCTGTTTGCTGCGATATCGACCGCGGCCTTGGGCGCGGCTTCACCCGTGCCCGGCCCGCGCTCGTTCGGCCGCGCGATATGCGCGGTGCGCAGCCCGCATTGGGCGGCAGCAACGAGATCGTTGGTGTGGGCGGCGACCATCATGCACTCGCCGGGCGGCAGATCGAGCGCCGCGCAGGCCGCGAGGTAGACGCGCGGCTTGGGCTTGTAGTCGCCCGCGGTTTCGGCGCCGAGGATCGCGTCCCAGGGAAAATTATTGCGGCGCGCGAGATCGACCATCAGCGAGATATTGCCGTTTGAGACCGGAGCGAGCAGGTGCCGGGTCCTCAGCCGTGCCAAGCCCGGCGCGGCATCGGGCCA
>DASSJW010000217.1:0-4051 GCA_035690995.1 Xanthobacteraceae bacterium | reverse complement strand
CGTTCACCAGACAAGATGCACTATGGTACCAGCGCCAGGCGCGCCGTTATCTGCACGCGACCAAGGATCGCCGCAAAGTGATCGCCGACACGCGCGCAGCCACTTCGGCCCGTTGTTGAACGATAAAATCCGCCACGCGTCGATCTCGCCGCAGAGATCAACAACCGAGGGAATGCCCGCACTCGCCGAATGGCATTCCGCGCACGACCGAACATGGATTGGTTGGCTTCGGCGCCAACGGCCACCTCCATGCTACAATATCGGGCATGAGCGTCCCCTTCCTGCTCAGCGCCCATGTCGGCCCCTCGCGGCTCGAGATCTGCGTCGCCGACATCACCACGCTCGACGTCGATGTCATCGTCAACGCCGCCAACCGGACGCTGCTCGGCGGCGGCGGCGTTGACGGCGCCATTCATCGCGCCGCGGGCCGCGAGCTTCTGGCCGAGTGCAGGACGCTGGGCGGCTGCGAGACCGGCTCCGCCAAGATCACCCGCGGCTACCGTCTCAAGGCCAGACACGTCATCCATGCGGTGGGGCCGGTCTGGAGCGGCGGCCACAAGGGCGAGGAGGAGTTGCTCGCGTCCTGCTATCGCACCGCGCTTTCGCTGGCGGCCGAGCATCGCCTTGCCTCGATCGCCTTTCCCGCGATCTCAACCGGCATCTACCGGTTTCCCCCCGAGCGCGCTGCGCGCATCGCCGTCGGCACCGTGGCAGCGGAGATCGCCGGCGCGTCTGGCATCAGGCGGGTGGTGTTCTGCTGCTTCTCCCCGGATGCTGCCGCGCACCACCGGGACGCGTTCGCGGAGCTGGGCTTGAGTTGAGGCCGCAGCCGCCTGCCGAATGGGCCACGCTTGCGCTGAGTGCCGAGGCGAAATTCCTAGTTGGCGGGCTTGAAGATATCGGCGGTGATCAAGATGACGGCATCCTTGCCGTCGTTGCGATGCCAATGAATGGTCTTGCCGGTTTCTCCAACCGTGTCCCCCGGATGAAACGTCTGCGAGCTGCCGTCGTCACGGATGACCGTGTCCGTTCCCTGCATGAAATAAACCACTGCGGGACGCTCGTGATGGCTATGCAAGCCGATATGACCGCCCGGCTCGATCGTGAGCATTCGCAGCCGCAGCTGGCGTCCCGCCATGGCCGCGAACTCGGGGCCCAGATCAACCACCGTGGTCTTGCTGGCGGTGTATCCCTTGTTGTCCTTCGGAGCGTCTGCGGCATCGGCGATTTGCGCCCCGCACCCCACGACCAGTATCGAAGCCAGCAGCGCGTAACCGATCGTGCGTGACGTCATGAAGGATTCTCCTCTGTCGCAATCGGGATGACCACGATCGTCGCAAACGCTCAAGCCGTTACGGCCTGCTCCGTCGCCAGCACCGCGCACCCGATCAGGCCGGGCTCCTCGCAGGTCATCAGCAGGGTCGGGATCGTCTCGAGCAACGCCTGGTACGGCGGATGTCCCTCGAAGGCGGTGCGAAATTGCGGCTCATCCAGAAGCGGACCGAGCCCGCCGGCCACGCCGCCGGCAATATAGACGCCGCCCAGCGCCTTGAACGTGAGCGCAAGCCCGCCGGCAAAGCGCCCCAGCAGGCGCACGAACAGACGCGTCGCCGCCTGCGCCGAGGGCTCGCGTGCCAGCGCACCCGCGACGATGGTTTCCGAGGCGTGGCAAGCCGCCTGCGGATCGAGCGCGCGCGCGAGCCGTACCAGGCCGGGACCGGACAGAACCGCTTCCGCACTGACCGCCCCGCGCTCCTCCCAAAGGCGGGAGAACACCGCGACCTCGTCCAAAGCCTGCGGGCCGAACGACGCATGTCCGCCCTCGCTTGCGATCACATGCCAACGACCGTCGACCGGAATCAGCGCAGCAACGCCCAGGCCGGTGCCGGGTCCGAGCACGACCTTGACGCCCTCGCGCGGCGGCACGGGCTTGCCCAGCGGACGCGTCTCCGTGGGAGCAAGGTTGCGCAACGCCCAGGCAATGGCTTCGAAGTCGTTGACGATGCGAAGGTGCGAAAATCCGAAGCGCTTCGCGAATTCACCACGCCGGAACCGCCAAGCCCGATTGGTGAGCGCCACCTCGTCGCCGTCGATCGGACCGGCGATGGCCAGCGTCGCCGCGCGCGGGTGCGCACCGGTCTCATCGAGGTAGCGGGAGACCGCGGCATCGAGATCTACGACCGTATCGTTCTCGATCACCAGGATCCGCTCGGGCCGGCCGGCGGAATTGGCCAGCGCAAAGCGACTCTTGCTGCCGCCGATGTCGGCGAGGAGGGTCAGGCTCATCACATGTCACCCGATCGTCAACAAAGTCCTAGCCAACCGGTTGCCGTATCGGCAAGCGGGAATCCGGATTTTCCTCTTCGAAGCTTCTGAAAAGCTGCGATTGCTGCGGCGCACCGGGATCAGCGGTTCAATACGACCGCGGCAGGCCGAGAACGTGTTCGGCCAGATAAGACAGGATCAGGTTGGTCGAGATCGGCGCGGTCTGGTAAAGCCGCGTTTCGCGGAACTTGCGCTCGATGTCGAACTCCTCGGCGAAGCCGAAGCCGCCGTGGGTCTGCAGGCACATGTCGGCCGCCGCCCAGGAGGCGTCGGCGGCGAGCAGCTTCGCCATATTGGCTTCCGCACCGCACTCGCGCCCGGTCTCGTAGAGCGACGCCGCTTCCCGCACCATCAACTCGGCGGCACGCATCTGGGCGTAAGCCCGCGCGATCGGGAACTGCACGCCCTGGTTCTGCCCGATCGGCCGGCCGAACACCGTGCGCTCCTTGGCATAGCCGGCGGCCTTGGCGATGAACCATTTGGCATCGCCGATGCACTCGGCCGCAATGAGAATGCGCTCGGCATTCATGCCGCTGAGGATGTAACGGAAGCCCTGACCTTCTTCTCCGATGAGATTTTCCGCCGGCACCCGCAGGTCGTCGAAGAACAGCTCCGTCGTCGCGTGGTTCATCATGGTCCGGATCGGATTGATGCTGATGCCGGTGCTGCCTTGCGCGAGCCGCATGTCGATCAAAAAGACGGAAAGGCCCCCGGTGCGCGTCTTCGCCTGCTCGCGCGGCGTGGTGCGGGCGATCAGCAACAAGAGATCGGAATGCTCGGCCCGCGACGTCCAGATCTTCTGGCCGTTGATGATGTAATGATCGCCTTCTCGCACCGCTGTCGTGCGCAGATTGAGCGTGTCGGACCCGGAGGTCGGCTCGGTGACGCCGAAGGCCTGCAGCCGCAACTTGCCCTCCGCGATCTGCGGCAGCCAGCGCGACTTCTGCGCCGCGCTGCCGTGCCGCAGCAGCGTACCCATGGTGTACATCTGGGCATGACAGGCCGCGCCGTTGCAGCCCGAGGCCTGGATCTCCTCCATGATGGCGGCTGCGGCCGTCATGGTGAGCCCGCTGCCGCCATATTCTTCCGGAATCAGCGCGGCGAGGAAGCCCGCGTCGGTGAGCGCCCCGACGAATTCGGTCGGATAGGCGCGCTCACGGTCGAGGCCGCGCCAATACTCACCGGGGAACTTGGCGCAGAGCGCACGTACGGATTCGCGGATCTGCGCAAGATCGTCGGAGCCTTGATTGGTATTGGGCTGATCAGGCACTGCTTAGTCTAACACTTCCGCCCGGCTGTTGTTGAGTGCATGGTCACACCGGATCCCACGAGAACACGTCGGTCGAGCGCTCGAGCGGCGTCAACGACGGGCCGAGCGCGCCCTTGAGCTGCTGGTCGATCGCCTCCGGCGTCCAGCCCTCGGAGCGATGGAGCGTACGCACCGGGCGCGGCTGGCTGAACAGGAAAATCTCGTTGTTGCGGACGCCGAAAATCTGGCCGGAGATTCCCTCGGCGCGGTCGGAGGCGAGATAGACCGTGAGCGGGGCGATCTTCTCCGGCGTCATCTGCTGGAAGCGCTCGACCCGCGCCTTTTCCTCGGGGGTCTCCGCCGGGATCGAGTCGATCATGCGCGTCCAGGCAAACGGCGCGATGCAGTTCGAACGCACCTTGAAGCGCTGCATGTCGAGGGCGATCCCGCGCGAGAGCCCGACGATGCCGAACTTCG
>DASSJW010000216.1:0-3993 GCA_035690995.1 Xanthobacteraceae bacterium | reverse complement strand
GAGATCATATCCGGGCATGCGACAAATATGTCGCTGAGTTCATGCTTGCGCTGTTGCCGGAATTGACTGTGGAAGTGCGCGCCGCCGCCGCTGGCCTCTGCACTTCTCTGATCTCTCCGCAAGACGCGGCGCCTTCCCTTTGGGCGAGGCGAACGCCACCGCTACCGGGCGTCGCTTGACGCCGGTGACCCGCGACCTCAAGGTTCTGCGCCGGAACAACCCGTGATGGGAAAGGTCCACAATGGTCGCGCCAGGCTTCGTCGTTCGGCAGATGCAGCATCTCACCCGACGGGGCGCCGGGCGCGCCTGGCGCTGGCCGCGGGTCTTGGTGGGAATGGCGCTGGCGGCAGCCGCAACGCTCGCCGTGTCGCCTGGGGCGGCGCAGGCACAGAACTGGCCGACCAAGCCCATCAAGTTCGTCGTCGCCTATCCGGCGGGTGGCGGCGCCGACTTCATCGCCCGGCTGTTCAGCGAGCGGATGTCGAAACTCCTCGAGCAACCCATTGTCGTCGAGAACCGCGCCGGCGCCGGCGGCACCTTGGGGGCGCTGTCGGTCGTCCGCGCCGAGCCGGATGGCTACACCCTGCTGATCGCGGCGATCTCCGAGATCTCCATCGCACCCGCCACCTACAAGGCGCTCGCCTATGATCCGGAGAAAGACCTCGTGCCGGTGGTCCAGCTCGCCCGCTGGCCGCAGATCCTGGTCGCGGCGCCGAACTTTCCGCCCAACACGCTGTCCGAGTTCATCGCGTATGTGAAGGCCAATCCCGGCAAGGTCAGCTACTCGTCCTTCGGCAACAACACGCTCAACCACGTGAACGGCGAGCGCTTCAAGGCCGCCGCCGGCATCGACGCCCTGCACGTGCCCTACCGCGGCAGCGGGCCGTCGCTCACCGACCTGATGGGCGGGCAGATCCAGTACACGTTCGACGCACCTTCGGTGACGCTCAACCTCATCAACAGCGGGAAGATCAAGGCCATCGCGGTGGCCGCGAGCGAGCGGCTGCCCAATGCCGGCACTATCCCGACCTTCGCCGAGGCGGGCCTGCCGTTCATCGTCAGCAGCTGGATCGGCATGCTGGCGCCGCCGAACACGCCGCAAGCCATCGTCGACAAGCTGAACAAGACCGCGCTCGAAGTCATGAGCCTGCCGGAAACCCGCGCCGCGTTCGAGAAGAGCAGCCTGCTGCTCGGCGGCGGCAGCCCGACCGACTTCGCCAAGATCATCCACGCCGAGATCGCCGACTACCGGGCCCTGGCGCCCAAGATCGGCATCGTGCCGCAGTGAGCGGCCAGGCACCGCGCGGCACCGGCGCGCGGTGCCGCCCAGCGTCGCCGCCGCCCCAGTTGAATCGATCCTTTGCATTGCAGGCGCAGGGCGGCCCGCTCGCCACACCAATCGCATGAGCCTTTCTCTCGACAAGCTGATGAATCCGCGATCCGTCGCCATCGTCGGCGTTTCCGAACGCCCGGAGGCCATCGGCACGCGCGTCCTCAACAATCTCCGCCGGATCGGCTTCGCCGGCCCGGTCTATCCGGTCAATCCGCGCCATGCCGCGCTGCACGGCCTCACCTGCTACCCGTCGCTCTCGGCGCTGCCGGAACGCGTCGACGCGGCCTTCCTGGCCGTCCCGTCGACGAGCGGTCCCGATCTGGTCGAAGAGGCCGGACGCTGCGGCATCCCTGCCCTGTTCCTGAATGCGAACGGCTATGCCGACGGGGACGAGACGGGCGCCAAGCTGCAGCGCCGCGTCGAGGAAACCGCCGCACGCTACGGCATCGTCATCTGCGGTCCCAACAATCTCGGGCTCATCAACGTGCACGATCGCGTCGCCATGTGGGCGCCGCGGCACATGAAAGTGCTCGAGCCCGGCTCGCTCGGCGTCATCTCGCAGAGCGGGTCCATCGCGTTGATCCTCAGCGAGGACGAGCGCGACCTCGGCTTTGCCTATCTGGTCACCGCCGGGAACGAGGCCGTGGCCACCGTGGCCGACTATCTCGCCGCCATGGCCCAGGACGATCGCGTCAAGGTCATCCTGCTGTTCCTGGAGACGCTGCGCGATCCGCAAGCCTTCGCCGCCGCCGCGGTGGAGGCGCGCCGGCGCGGCAAACGCATCGTCGCGCTGAAGCTCGGCGCCAGCGCCGAGGCGCGCGCCCTGGTGCAGGCGCATACCGGCGCGCTCGCCGGCGAGGACCGGCTCTACGATGCCTTCCTCAAGGCGCTCGGGATCATCCGCGTCCGCGACCTCGACGAGATGCTGGAGACGGCGGCGCTGCTGTCGATGTACAGCGATCCGCTGCCGCGCGGACATGCGGCGATGGTGACGCTGTCCGGCGGCGAAGCGGCGCTGATCGCGGATATCGGCAGCGAATACGGCTTGAAATTTCCCAAGCTGGCGGCGGAGACGCTGGCGCGCCTGCGCCCGGCCTTCCCGCCCTATTCCACCATCAACAATCCGGTGGATGCGTGGGGGCTGGGCTTCAACGAGGAGCGTTTCAAGATCGTCCTGCATGCCCTGCTCGACGATCCCGACATCGACCTGATCGGGTTCTCGGTGGACGCGCCCGGCCGCGGCGGCGGCGACGTCAGCTATGCCTGCGTCATGGCGCAGGCCTGCGTCAACGCCAAGTCCGACAAGCGGCTCGTCTTCCTCAACAACACCGCCGGTTCCGGCGTCAACGCAGATGTCCGCAAGATCACCGATGCGGGGCGCATGGCCTATCTCTCCGGCATGCGGCCGGCGCTTGCCGCCATCAGCCATGCGGTGAAGCTCAAGCCGCCGCCCGCGACCGAACATTCGCACCCGCGGGCTGCTGCGCAACCCTTGCCGGCCGACGAGGCCGCATGCTTCGGGCTGCTGTCCGATGCCGGCGTGCCCATGATCGCCGCCGAGAAGGTCGACAGCCGCGACGCCGCGCTGCGCGCCGCGCAGCGCTTCGGCTTTCCGGTCGTGATGAAGGGGGTGGCGCCGCATCTGCCGCACAAGAGCGATCTCGGCCTGGTGAAGCTCGGCCTTAACAGCGCCGAACAGGTCATTGCCGCCTTCGATGCTCTCACCGCGACGCTGGCGAAGCACGCGCGGCCGGATGCGCCCGGCGGGATCGTGGTGCAGGCGATGGCGGAGACCGGCGTCGAGCTGATCGTCGGCGTCCGCAATCAGCGAGGTTTCGGCAGCTTCGTGATCGTCGGTCCCGGCGGCGTGCTGGTGGAGCTCGCCAACCAGGCGAGCGTCCGGCTCGGCCCGGTCACGCCGGCCCAAGCGCGCGAAATGCTGGAGGAGACCGCCGCCGGCAAGCTGCTGCGGGGCGCGCGCGGCAGCGCCGCCGGCGACGTCGATGCAGCCGCGGAGGCGATCGCCGCCTTTTCCCGCTTCGGCGCGGCGCGCGTGGACACGCTGGCGAGCCTCGAAATCAATCCGCTGATCGTCGGGCCGCAGGGCGCGACCGGTGTCGACTTCCTGTTCGAGGCTTTCAGCGCTCCCTCCCCGGAGAACCGTCCATGAGCTACCAGAACCTGCTCTATGCGGTCGACGATCGCGTCGCCACCATCACGCTCAACCGTCCCGACCGCCACAACGCGCTCAGCGTCGCTCTGGTCGACGAGATCATGGCCGCGGTGGCGCAGGCCGACCGCGATCCCGAGGTGCGGGTCGTCATCCTTGCCGGCGCCGGCGGCAAGGCGTTCTCCTCCGGCTACGACATCAAGGAGTCGGCCGAGAAGCCGAAGCGCACGGTCGCGGACTGGCGGGTGCGCATGCAGAAGGACATCGCGTTCACCTACTCGGTCTGGGATTGCTCGAAGCCCGTCATCGCCATGATCGACGGCTTCTGCCTCGCCGGGGCGCTCGAGCTCGCGATGTGCTGCGACATGCGCTACTGCTCGGACGTCTCCAGCTTCGCGGCGCTGGAGGCGCGCTTCTCCAACGGCATCGCCACCCTGATCATGCCGTGGCTGATCGGACAGCGCTCGCGCGCCCTGATCTACAGCGGCGA